>JBJEYG010000234.1:0-5741 GCA_051886555.1 Gemmiger sp. | reverse complement strand
AGTCTGTCAAGTGGTTTCGGCCGCCCAAACGGCATTTTTCCGGCAAAAACTGTGCATTTTTTCTAAATTCGCCGGTATGGATGCTCCGCTACGGCGGTCCACGCAAAACAAGGTGCCAAAATCCGAAAAATAGTGTATAATAGCTTCGGTCAAAATTCAACCGAAACTTTTATATAGATTCCACAGAAAGGACCTGTTATTCATGACAACCAACGAAAAGATCGCGTCGCTTCGCCAGGCAGCCCGGGACGCGGGCGGTGCAGGCGTACTGCTGATGACCAGCGACCCCCATTCCGGCGAATATCTGCCGGCGCACTGGAACAGTCTGAGCTATTTCTCCGGCTTTACCGGTGAAAATTCCACGCTTGTAGTCACAATGGAGGGCAGCGCACTGTGGTGCGACGGCCGCTTCTATGTCCAGGGGGACAAGCAGCTGGCCGGCACTGAAATTGCGTGCATGCACGCCGGTTCCGCCGGGGTGCCCACCGTGGCCGAGTACCTGGCCGCCCACTTTCACGAAGGCGAAATGCTGCTGTTGGACGGTTCCACCGTGCCCACCGCCACGGTGCAGAGCTACCGCAAGGCGCTTCAGGGCGTCGGCGCGGATCTGCGCAGCGCGGACCTGGTCAGCGGCCTGTGGCCCGGCCGCCCGGCCATTCCCTCCACCCCCTGCTACCTGCTGAGCCGGGAGCAGGCGGGCTTTACCCCCGCCGAAAAGCTGAACCAGGTGCGCGGCGAACTGAAAAAGGCCAACGTCACCGCGCTGGCCGTGACCAATCTGGATGCGGTGGGCTGGCTGCTGAACCTGCGCGCCGGCGACCTGACCTGCACCCCGCTGGCGGTGGCCTATGCCTTTGTGACGCTGGACAGCTGCACGCTGTTCCTTGCGCCCGGCCGTCTGAGCGTGGCCGACGAGGCAGCGCTGGCCGACAACGGCGTGGCACTGCGCGGCTACGGCGAAATTTTAGATTTTATTCGCAGCTACGACAACAAGGAAACGGTGCTGTGCGCCGCCGGTTCCACCAACTACGACCTGTACACCGCCATGCAGAGCAACGCCGCCCTGACGGTGGTGGACGGAACCGACCCCATTTCTGCGCTGAAAGGCGTGAAAAACCCCACTGAGCTTGCCAACCTGAAAGAGTGCCACATTCAGGACGGTGTGGCGATGGTGCGCTTTGCGATGGATCTGGAAAAGGCCATCGCGGAGGGTGCAGCGCTGTATGAGCAGGACATCGAAAAGATGCTGCAAAAGCGCCGGGGCGAGCAGCCGGATTATTTCGACGACAGTTTTGAGACGATTGCCGCCTACGGCCCCAACGCCGCGATGATGCACTACCACGCCGAGGGCGACGTGAATGCCAAAATCGAGCGCCGGGGCTTCCTTCTGGTGGACTGCGGCGGCCAGTACCGTTGCGGCACCACCGACATTACCCGCACCTACCCCGTCGGCCCCCTGACGCAGGAGGAGCGCAGGTTCTACACCTGGACGCTGCAAAGCCACATCGACATCGCCATGGCCACCTGGCTGGAGGGCTGCACCGGCGGCGAGCTGGACACACTGGCCCGCGAGCCGCTGTGGCGTCATCTGATCAACTATCGCTGCGGTACCGGTCACGGCGTGGGTTATATCAGCAGCGTGCATGAAGGCCCGCAGCGCCTTGGCCCCCACGGTGCCGTGGTGATGAAGCCCGGCATGACCATCACCGACGAACCGGGCGTGTATGAGACCGACCTGGTGGGCATCCGCATTGAAAACGAGTTGGTTTGCGTGTCCAGGGGCACCAACCAGTACGGCGGCTGGCTGGCTTTCGAGCCGTTGACGCTGGTGCCGATTCCCACCGCGCCGCTGCTGACTGACGAGCTGACCCATGACGAACTGGACTGGCTGAACGCCTACCACAAGCTGGTGTACGACACACTCGCCCCCCGGCTGACCGGTGAGGAAAAGGCCTGGCTGGCGGAAGCTACCAAACCGTTGAAACGGTAAAAGCTCAACCGATATTTTCTCCCGTCAGGATTCTGTGCCCTGCGCCGTCTCGTTTCATCGGAAACAGCAAAAGAGGCCCGCCGGGGCGGCTGAACAGCCGCCCCGGCGGGCCTTTTGATTTTTTCAGCTTTCGGCGATGGCCACCAGGTACTTGTAAATCTGCAGCTTGTTTTCCTCATACATGCCAAGCTGCTCATACAACTCCTTGTAATAATTGAACAGAGACGCGCGGGTGGTGACCACGTTCACCGGGTTGAGCACCGTATGCACCGCGCTCTGAGGGTTGTTGTAATAGTTGTACACCGGCGTGGTGGTGGCGTAAAACCGCTCGGCGTAGCGGATATAGCTCAGGTTGAAGTACAGATCCTCGCTCCAGGTCAGATCCTCGCTGCACACCACATCCTCATGCTGACGTACCAGATCGGCGCGGTAGAGCTTATTCCACATGACACCGTAGTAAAAGCTGGCCGGCTCCTGCATCAGGCCGCGGGCAAACTGTTCCTTGGTCATAAACCCTTCCGGCAAAAAGCCGAAGGTTTGGAAGCGGGGCAGCTTTTCGGCATACTTCTCGTTGTCGGGGTCCTTCTGGCCGGGACGGCGGGTACCCGGCGGGGTGATGCGGTTGTATGCCGCGATCACCAGATCGGCCTCATTCGCTTCCGCTTTCTCCACCAGAAGCTGCGTAGCAAACGGTTCCAATGTATCGTCGGCATCCGCGAATTGCAGATATTTGCCGGTGGCCTGACGCAGCCCCAGATTGCGGGTAGCCGCCACGCCGGAGTTGTCCTTGTCAATCAGCAGAATACGCTCGTCCACATTGGCGTACATCTGGCACACTTCGTAGCTGATGTCCTGCGACCCATCGTTCAAAAGCAGGATCTCCAGGTTCTGGTAGGTCTGTTTCCGGATGCTTTCCACACAGCGGGCGATATGATCCTTGGCGTTGTAGATGGGCACAATAATACTGACGAGCGGTTGTTCCATTGCGGTTCTCCTTCCGGGCTTGGGGAAATTGCGTACGCGTTCTCCATTATAATACCCTATTCCGTTTCAAATGGCAATTACCACAGGCGGTAAATTGTGCTATACTGTAACTATATTACACACAAAAGAGGGATTCGCACGATGAAAGAAAGCATTCGCGCCCTGCGCGAACTGGAAAAGCAAAACTACGCCTACACCTACGCGCTGACCGTGATCGATTACGATGACGCCACCGCCGCCCCGCCTGAGAGCGCCGGCGGGCGGGCGGTCGCCGCCGAGATCCTGAGTAAAGTACAGTTCCATCTTCTGGTCAATCCGGACACTGCCGCCCTGCTGCAAACCGCCGCAGCCGACGCGCAGACGGAACAGGAACAGGCGGAGGTGCGCGCCCTGCAGCGGGAGTATGACCGCATCTGCCGCATTCCCGCCGACGAGTACGCAGCCTTCACCCGGCTGACGCGGGAATCCCTGCCCGTCTGGATCAAGGCCAAGTGCCGCAACGATTTTGCCTCCTTCGCGCCGTACCTGGAAAAGGTGGTGGCCATGCGCCGCGCCCAGGCCCACTACATCGACCCGTCGCGGAACGCCTACGATGTTTTGCTGGACCAGTACGAGCGCGGGCTGACCAGTGAAAAATGCGACGAATTTTTTGCGGTGCTGCGCAGCGCCATCGTGCCGCTGCTGGCCGAAATCCAAACACGCGGCAAACCGGTGCGCACCGACTTTCTTGACCAGGACTGGCCGCTGGAACAGCAGAAAAAGTTGTCCCGGAAGATCATGGAACTGTGGAATATCGACTTTGATCACTGCGTACTGGGGGAAACAGAGCACCCCTTCACCACCGGCACCGGTCGGGACGACGTGCGCATCACCACCCATTATATGCCGCGGGATATGGTGTCCAACCTGTACAGCATCGCTCACGAAGCCGGCCATGCGCTGTATGATCTGCATTCCGACCCGGCTTACGACTACACCGTGCTGACGGGCGGTTCTACCATGGGGCTGCACGAAAGCCAGAGCCGCTTTTTTGAAAATCTGATCGGCCGCAGCCGCCCCTTCATCACGCTGATCTGGCCGACGCTGCTGGAACTGTTCCCTGCGCAGCTGGCCGGTGTGAGCGAGGAGGAATTTTACCGCGCCGTCAACCGGGCTGAGCCGGGGCTGATCCGCACCGAGGCGGACGAACTGACCTACGCGCTGCACATCATGGTGCGCTATGAACTGGAAAAGGCGCTGATCTGCGGCGACCTGGCGGTAAACGATCTGCCCGCCGCCTGGAATGCCAAATACAAGGCCTACCTGGGCGTGGACGTGCCCGACGACACCCACGGCGTCCTGCAGGACATCCATTGGGCAATGGGCGACATCGGCTATTTTCCCAGCTATGCGTTGGGCAGCGCCTACGGCGCACAGGCTATGGCGGACATCCGCAAGACGATTGATGTGGACGGCTGCATCCTTCGGGGCGATTTGAAACCCATTGAGGACGAGCTGGAACAACGGTTGTGGCGGCACGCCAAAGCCAAGGAACCGGCCTGGCTGGTGGAGAGTCTTTGCGGCGGCGCTTTTGACCCGCAATATTTCACCAATTATCTGGTGCGGAAATACACTTCCCTCTACGAACTGTGACCTGCTCTTGACAGGTTCCTCCCGTCGTGCTATATATAAAGATAACGTTTTACCGAAAGGAGTGCGCTCGTCATGCGATGGATCGCCGGGCTTTTGTTCAAAGCAAAAGGCAACCCGTAAGCCGTTCCGTCTCGAAGTGCGCCCATTTTTAAATCGGTAAAACGCAATGGTGCTGAATTCAGCTGCCACGGCGTTTTTTGCCGTGGCATTTTTGTTGCCATTTTGGAGCGCACCGTCCCTCAGAATAAAAAGAAAGAACGGTGCAAATAGAATGGAACTGGATCTGAAAAAACAGCTTCACAGACTCTACGGCTACGGTTTTGCCTCCTGCCTGCGCATCACCACTTCGGTATGGGTGGCGTTGCTGGCGCTGCGCGGCTTCACCATGTGGCAGGTAGGCATGGCAGAAGGGCTGTTTCACGCCGTCAGCCTGATCTGCGAGGTTCCCAGCGGCGTCGCAGCGGACCTGCTGGGGCGGCGGCGCACGCTGGCGCTCTCCGGCGTGATCGGCGCTTTGTCATCACTGGCCATGATCGCAGGCAACAGCTTCGGCTGGGTCTGCCTTTCGATGGCGTTTTCGGCATTGTCCTACAACCTGATCTCCGGCACGCAGGAGGCCATCACTTACGACAGTCTGGTGGCAGTGGGCCGGCAGGACGATTACTTACAGGTGGATGCCAATATCACCCAACTCCAACAGCTGGGCGGTGTGTTCAGCGATTTGTGCAGCATGCTGGCCGGTGTGTTAAGCTATGTGGGATTTTACCTGCTGGATGCCGTCACCGCACTGGTGCGCACGCTGCTGGCGCTGAGCCTGAAAGAACCGGTGGTCACCCGGACGCAGGCGGAACGCCAGCGCAATCCGTTCGCCGGGCTGGGCGAGCGGCTGCGGCAGCACGTCCGTACAGCGGCCACTTTTCTGCGCAGCAATCCGCAGGCGGCGCGGCTGATTTTTGCCAACGCGCTCATCTGCCTGCCCGGCTACCTGACGCTGATGTTCCTGCAGCAGCGCCTGACCGAGCTGGGCCTGCCGGTGATGCTGCTGGGCCTGCCGCTGCTGGCGCTGGAGCTTTGCCCCATGCTGGGTACTGCGGTAGGACGGCGGCTGAAAACGCCCCGGCTGCGGCCGCTGTTT
>JBJEYG010000233.1:0-5757 GCA_051886555.1 Gemmiger sp. | reverse complement strand
AGCGGACGCCGCGCTGCTGCTGCAAGCCACCGCGCAGGCCGCCGCCGCCATGCCCGGCCGCCCGCTGATCACCATGAGCATGGGCGCTTACGGCGCCGTCACCCGCCTGTGCGGCGGGGCTTTCGGCAGCGCCGCCACATTCGGCGCGGCGGGTATTTCCAGCGCGCCCGGCCAACCGGGCGCGGCGGCATTGCGCGCCGCGCTGGAAGCGGACTATGCCTGCCTGAATCCCTGAATTTTCGCATCACGCAACGCGGCGCCCCGCCTGCCCGGCGGGGCGCCGCGTCTGTTTATTCCAGACGGTACCCAAACTTGAATACCGTCACAATGCGCAATTCCGGCAATGCCCGGCGCAGCTTGCGGATGTGCATATCCACCGTGCGGGTGCGCACCGGGGCGCGGGTATCCCACACGGCGCGCAGCAGTTCCTCCCGGCTCACCGCCCGGCCCCGGCGGCACATCAGATATTCCAGCAGCCGCAGCTCTTTGGGGGAAAGCGCCACCGGCTCCCCCGCCTGCAGCACAACGCCCCGGTCGGGAAAAAGTTCTGTATTCCCGTACCGGATGCTATTTTCTGTTCTGCCGGATTGCTGGCTTTCTTCCGGTCGCATGTGCTGTTCTGTTACCATGGTACCGCCCTTCTTTCGGTATTTTTTGTTCTGTAATTTGCAACTTTATATATTATAATTTCGCAAATTCAGAACGTCAATACGGTAGACTTGTAAAAAAGAAGCAAACCGGGGGAAAAGGCATGTACGATATGGGTCAGCGGCTTCAGCAGCTTCGCAAGGCAAAGGGCTGGTCGCAGGAAACACTGGGCCGCAAGGTCAACAAGGCAAAATCGGTGATCAGCAGTTATGAGTCCAATCAGCGCGTTCCGCCGCTGGACGTGCTGACGGATTTTGCTGCATTGTACGGTGTATCGCTGGATTATCTTGCCGGGGTGGACCAGCGCGAGATGCTGCCGGTGGCCGGCCTGAGCGAGAGTCAGACCAACCTGATGCAGACCATCGTGGTGGAGCTGCAAAGCCCCCATCCCGCCGGCGCCAAGGCGCTCACGCCCCGCCAGCTGGACATTCTCAATTCGCTTTTGTACGAGTTTACCAAAGATCGCTGAAAAAGGGTGCGGCCCACGGGCCGCACCCTTTTTTTGCATCATTCGTGACGGATGGCTTCCAGCGCGCTGATTTTTACCGCGCGGCCAGCCGGCGCAATGCCGGACAGCAGGCCGATGAGCGTGGCGAACGCCAGTGCCGCCAGGATCAGCCACGGCGGTATGATGGAGATGGTGGAGCTGTAACCCCAGCCGCCCATCATGTTCACCAGGCCGGAAAGGTCCGCCTCGCCGCCCAGCAGCATCATGATGGTGGTGATGTTGTTGAGCACAAAGCTGATGATCAGGCTGACCACACTGCCGATCACGCCGCCGATAAAGCCGATAAAGCCGCTCTCGATCAAAAACATCGCGCGGATGTTGCCCAGTTCGCAGCCCAGCACCTTCATGACGCCGATCTCCCGCGTGCGCTCATAGATGGCCATGGTCATGGTGTTGGCAATGTTCAGCGCCGCCACCAGCAGGCTGACCGCCGCCAGGCCCGCCAGGATCAGCTGCTGTTGCACCACCTGGGCCTGCATATCCTCGCGCATCTGGGTCATCGACCAGGTGGAAAAGCCCATCGCTTCGATTTTGGCAGCCACATCCTCCACATTTTTCAGGTCATCCACCTTCACGTACACCTGGTCATAGGTGTCGGTGGTCTTGGTTTTGTCGCCGGTCAGTGCCTTGTAGGCTTCCTCCAGCATGCGCACGTCCTGCATACGCATCACAATGCCCGAGCGCGTCCACCATTGCTGGTCGTCCGTCTCCAGCGTGCCCACCACCACCAGTTCCCACTCACGGGTTTTGGGGTTGTCCGGGTCGCCGTCCGAAAGGACCAGCGTCATTTTCTCCTTGTTGATGTCAAAAAACGGTTCCACCGGGTTCCCCGCCGCGTCCGTCTGGCCCTCCCAGCGGGAGTATTTGCTGGAATTGGGGCTTTTGCGGGTATCGTAGAAGTTGTAGGCGGCGGATCTGCCCACCAGCACGGGGATCTTCCCCTTCGGGTAGCTGACGCTGTCATCCAGCCAGTGGCCGTCCGCCAGCTGAAAGCCCATCGGTTCCAGCGCATCGGGCAGCACGCCGTACAGGTTCCAAAGCTGGCTGGAATACCGGTCGTTTTTGCCGGCATAGATGTTGCCCTGCAAATTCCAGGGCTGGTAGTAGGGCGTTGCGCCCAGCACATGTTCCATGCTGCTGAACGTCTGCACCGTCTCCGCGTTGAGCACCGCCTCGTCGCCGCCGGAGGAGCTGGAATACACGCCGCCCCCGTAGTAGGACACCGACGTATTTCCCCCATACACTTCGATCTCGGTCAGATCTCCCCAGCTTTGCAGCATTTCGTCGGTGGATTGGTTGATGGCAATGCCCAGGCTGATCATCACAATCACGGCGCAGGTGCCCACCACAACGCCCACCACCGTCAGCGCGGTGCGGCCCTTGCGGCGGGAAAGATTCTTGGCCGATAAGGCGACCAGATCAGAGATCTTCACTGTCCTCGTCCTCCAACTGGTTCAGCGCGGCAGCCTTGCGCTTTTTGCGCACCACCAGCACGATCACCAGCACCACCACCACACCGGCGGCAACCAGCACCCACACGAACGCCGGCACACCGGTCTTTTGCGGCTCCGACTCCATCATGCCCGGATCCAATTCGATCAGATCGTCGTAGACGGGAATCTCCTCCACCGTGGCGGAGAAATCCCTGGTCAGCGTTTTCTGGCTGCCGTCATCCAGCTCGTAGGTCAGCGTGATCACGCCCGAAAGTCCGCCTGCCTCAAGGGGGGCCAGGTCGAACTCCACACTGTTCTCGGTGCCGGGGGCCACGTTGCCCACATACTGCACCTGATTGCCCTCAAAGCCCAGATTGCTGCCGCTGATGGTGGCTTCCAGGTTGCTGACGGTATTTTTGCCCTTATTGACAAAATTCAGCGTGACGGTACCTTCCTCACCCACCATCAGGCTCTGGGGGCAGTCCAGGTTGCCCAGCTCAAAGCGGTCGGGCTGGGCGATCGGTACGCTGATGTTGCAGCTGCCCGTGGCGGGCACGCCGGTCTCGCTGCCCACACCGGACAGCGAGATGCTGATGTTGGCTACGCCGTCGGTAAAGCCGGCGGCAGGCTGGATCTCAAAATACACCTTTTTGGTGCCCCGGGGCGAAATGCTGCCAATGTAGCTGGACAGGCTGCCGCCGGTCAGCGTCAGACCGTTGGGCAGCGTGACGGTGGCCATCACGTCGTCCAGATTCTCCTCGCCGGCGGTGGCGTATACCGTCATCGCCAGGGTGAAGGGCGTTCCCGCCACGATGGTGTCGCTGCCGTAGCTGGCCTCGCGCACCATCAGGCCGGGGGTCTTGGGGTCCTGATCCACACACTGACCGATGGTGGTGGAAAATTGCTGCATGGCCATGCTGGTGTCCAGATAGCTCAGGTTGATGTTGAATTCGTTGCCGCCGCCGTTGTAGATGACATCGCGGAACAGCAGCACATAGGAGTAGTACGGTCCCTCCGCATCGGTGGAGGAAAACAGCTGGCTGATCTCGCCGGTCCCGGTGTAGGTAAACACGCTGGAATTCACACGGGTGATGATCTCCTCCGCTTTCACGTTGTAGCGGGCGGAAGAATGGTCCACCACCCGCAGCACCACGTTCACCACGTCGCCCCGCTCGACGGTGGCGATCTCGCCGCCGGCCACATCGGTCACGGCGACAGCGCTCACATACACGCCGGCGTTGCTGTACGGGTCGGGCGTGGGGGTCGGTTCAACGGTGACATCCGGTTCCGGCGTGGGGATCGTTTCCTCCCCTTCCGCCAGTGCGGGCGTTGCCAGAATGCTCAGTCCGAATACCGCGGCGGCCACCCCGGCCGCGAACCGCGAATAAATGTTCATGATTTTCCTCCTGCTTTCTGCTCGGTGTTGTCCTGCGCGGCCGCGCCGCCAATGTCCAGGTTTCCCTCGATGTCCGCAAACAGCGCCGCGCGCTTTTGTTCCTTTTCCGCTTCGGGCTGCACCACGTTGCTCTGCACCCTGCCGTCCAGAATGGTAATGACGCGGTCGGCGCACTCGGCCAGTTCCGGTTCATGGGTCACCATCACAAAGGTGATGTTCTCGTTCTTGCTCAGTTCCAGCATGCGCAGCAGCACCTGCTTGCTGGTGGTGCTGTCCAGGTTGCCGGTAGGTTCGTCCGCAAAGATCACCTGCGGGCGGCTCACAAAAGCGCGGGCAATGCCCACACGCTGCTGCTGGCCGCCGCTCATCTCGGTGGGACGGTGATCCATGCGCCCCGCCAGGCCCATGCGCTGCAATTCCTTTTTGGCCAGTTCGATGCGCTTTTTCCTGGGTACGCCCTTGAACATCAGCGGCAGCGCCACATTTTCGGCGGCGGTCATGCTGGGCAGCAGGTTGTAGCTCTGGAAAATGAATCCCAAATGCGCCTGCCGGAATTTGGCCAGCTGATTTTCGTTCATGGCGCTGATCTCGTGTTTGCCGATGAAAACCTTGCCCTTTGTGGGCTTTTCCAGCCCGGCCAGCTGGTTCAGCAGCGTGGACTTGCCGCTGCCCGACTGGCCCACGATGCAGCAGAACTCGCCTTTTTCCACCTGGATGTTCACGTCGTTCAGCGCGACGACCCGCTCCTTGCCCACGGCGTACACCTTGCGCAGGCCTTCGGTCCGGATGATCGGCGGCATGCCGTCCTCCCTTCTTTCGTCAAAAAATTGTCTGCTTCTATCATATCAGACTCCCGCGCAAAAGGGAACCCCACCCGTGTGTGCGGAGTTGTAAAATTTCGGATGCATTTCAGCCGGGACCCGTCTTTTTTGACGCCGGGCCATACAGCGCCGCGCCGCCCTCCACCAGAACGTCCGGTTCCCAGCGCAAACCGGGGCGGCGGCCCTTCTGGGCCTCCAGCAAAAACAGCCAGGGCAGACCCCCGGACCGGTTTTTTACCAGCGCCAGGCGCTTGGGTTCCAGGCGCTCGGCACACAGCGCCGCACACACGGCGGCCAGCTGCTCCGGCTTGTGGCACAAGACAAACCGTCCCCCGTCGTGCAGCAGCCGTCCCGCCGCCGCGGCCAGTTCAGGCAGGGTACAGTTCTCATCGTGGCGGGCGGCCGCCCGCGCCGGGTCGGGGCTGCGCGGCCCGCCGGTAAAGTAGGGCGGGTTGCAGGCGGCAAAATCGTAGCTGCCGCTTTCGGCGCCAAACCCCAGCGTGCGCAGATCGGCGCACAGCGGCAGAATGTGCGCCGCTTCGCTGCCGTTGGCCTGTACCGCCGCAGCGCACAGGGCGCTTGCCTGCGGCAGCAGTTCCACCGCCGTACAGGGGCCGCGGTAACCCATGTCGTGCCATACCAGCGACACAATGCCGCATCCGCTGCACAGCTCGGCGGCCCGCTGCCCCTGTCTGGGCCGGGCAAAACGAGCCAGCAGCAGCGCGTCGGTGCCAAACCCCGCCCCCGGCGCGGTCAGCACCTGCGTGCCGTGGTCAAGAAATTCCACGCGGCAGTTTTCCATTGCACTCCCCCATTTCCGTTTTTCATTATACCACAACGGCTGTGCCTGTGCCGGGCAATTCCCGCTGCGGTGTCCCCTTTTTTGCCCTGCCGCCCATCCGCTATACGGATTGCAAAGGGCAAAAAAAGCCGGTACAGGAACAGGAGTCG
>JBJEYG010000232.1:0-5948 GCA_051886555.1 Gemmiger sp. | reverse complement strand
CGCGCTGGTAGTGTGTGTGCTGTGTCTGGCAGGCACGGTGGCAGCTACCGTCAAGGTCACGGACGGCGGCAGCCTGGCCGTGGGCGCCGAGGCGGAACATGGCATCGAGACCACGCAGGACATCGCGGAATTTTTTACCGGCTACGGGTTTGAGGTGGATCTGGCAAACACGACGGTGGATAAGGTCAAGATCCCCCGCCAGTGGGATGACAGCTTTACCGCATTCAATCAGGTGGTGGGGGAGAGCGGGCTGGATCTGAGCGACTACAAGGGCAAAACGGTGGAAAAGTGGATGGCGCTCTGCCCCGCCCGCTGCCAGGAGAACACCGACTGTTACTGTGTTCTGCTGGTGTACAAGGCGAAGGCGGTGGGGGCCTATCTGCTGGAAAAGCCCTCCGGCGAGGTGACAGGGCTGATCAGCGCCGCCCGCACCATGGCCGAGGCGGCGGCCGAAACCGGCGACCCGTCCGCCGCCGCCATGACCGACACCGTCTCGGACGGCGCCTGGCCCACCGAATAAACCAAACAAGCCCGTCCGGTGGTGGGACGGGCTTTTGGCGTTACGGGGATTTTTCGGCGCACACGGCCGGCCAGCGCGCAGCTGGCAGCGCGTACACCGCGCCGCACAGCAGCAGTGCCGTGGGATTGGTGGTAAAGTGGTAAACCTGCATTTCCATAAAGGCGTACAGCAGCGACACGATCAGGCAGATGGCCTCGCCGGTGCGGCCCACCCGCAGCAGCCGGAACACCGCCCAGCACAGCGCCAGGCCCAGCAGCACCGCCACCACCGGCCCGAACTGATAGACGGTATAAACGTAGGCATTGTCCAGCGGGGGCCAGTCGAGAAGCTGCTGCCCGGCGATTTTTACGTCGTACATGCGGTAGGCCACCCAGATCATGGACAGCCGGTTGGTCAGCAGGCTGTTCAGCTTTGCCAGCCAGGCGGGGGAGAAGTCGCTGAACGACGGCCCGATTTTGACCATCCCCAAGGGCAGCACAAAGCTCACCGCCGCCAGCACCGGCAGAACCGCCGCGCCCAGCGCCGCGGCGCCGCGGCCCAAGCGGGGCAACCGCCGGTGCAGCAGTTTCCGGCAGGCAAACAGCGCCGCCAGGCCGAGCGCGCACAGCGCTGCCGAGCGCGAACCGGGGCCTTCCATCAGAAAAACGCCCGCCGCGGCGATGAGGGCAATGTCCCCCCAGCGCACCCGGCCGGCACGCAGCATCGCCCAGGCCAGCACCAGACCGAACAGCAGCCCACCGAAGGTGTTGGGGTGGCCGTAGCCGTAGGTGCCGCGCAGCTCGCCCACGCGCTCGCTGGTCAGCCCGGGCGAGACGATGCCCGCAAAGTGCAGTGCCGCCACCGCAGCCATGGTGGCGCCGCCCACCGCAAGAAAGACCTTCAGCGGCCGTTCCAGCGGCACGTCCTTGGCGGCCAGCACCATCAGCACCATGCCGAACCACCAGATGTTCTGCGAATTGAAAAACACCCACCGGCCGATGAAAAACGCGCTGCCCGCCACGGCCAGGCTGCGCCAGGTGTACCGGGTGCCAAGCAGTACCTTGTACCCCACGCAGACGCACACCACCGTGTTGAGCAGGGGCGTCAGCCGCCCCTGCAGCCAGGGCCAGTTTTCCCGCGCCATGCTGTTGCACAGCGTCACGTTCAGCTCGTAGGCGGCAACCGCCAGCACAAAAGCGGCTTCGCCCAGCCGGGTGCGCCACGCGCCGCCCCAGCCGTCACCGAACAGAAAATGCTCCTGCCCCCAAAGCCAGGCCAGCGCAGGGCTCAGGCCGCGCCGGCGCCGCAGCGCGGCGGCGGCATCGAACACTGCCGCCGCGCCCAGCGCCAGCAGCAGAAGATTGGCAAATTCGTACAACGTTTTGTCCTCCTGTCGGGCGGTAGGCCGCCCATGCCCCTATTATACCCGCGCCGCCCGCCGTTTGACAAGCGCCCTGCGGAAATGGTATGCTGTACCTTATAGCATACCGTATTGCGAAGGGGGAAAGCGGCCATGACAGAGCAGCGGTACCGGGCGGTGATCGGCTGGTTCAACGCCCGCCCGGGGGCAAAGCGCATGCTGCGCGCCGTCAGCAAAGGCTCGGTGGCGGCGGTGTACGCGCTGTATGCCGGGCTGCTGGTGTGGTTTGTGTCCGGTTTGCCGGGCACGCTGCGGCAGCTGGCGGCCCAGGTGGCGGTACCGGCGGCGGTGTTTCTGCTGGGCACCGCGCTGCGCGCCGGCATCAACCGGCCGCGCCCCTACGCCGCGCTGGGCTTTGAACCGCTATTTCCCAAGGCGGAGCAGGGTAAAAGCTTCCCCAGCAGGCACTGCTTTTCGGCGGCGGCCATCGCGGCGGCGGCCTGGTATGCCAGCCCCGCGCTTGCCGCGGCGCTGGTGGTGCTGGCGGTGGTCGTTGCGGCGTGCCGTGTGCTGGAAGGCCACCACTACCCCGGCGACGTGCTGGCCGGGCTGGCGTTCGGCGCGCTGGCGGCATGGTGCGGTATGACGTTGTTTTTAAGATGAGGAAATGCCATGAAACAAAAAATCCTTGCCGCGGTGCTGGCGCTGTGCGCCGCGGCCGGCCTGGCCGGATGCAGCTTCAGCGACGTGATGCTCTACCTGTACGGCGGCGACGACTTCGTGCAGGAGGAAAAAGACCCCGAATATGTGCTGTATGAGGGGGAGAACGGCATGTCGGTGGTGTACGACAAGAACGTGTGGTACCAGCCGACCATGGCCCAGGAGGACACCATCTCAGTGTCGTCGGGCGGGTCGATGGACTCCACGGTGGTGCTGATCCAGGTCACCGATACCTACACCGACTTCCTGGCCCAGTCGGGCGAGGAGCTGAACGCCGAGACCAAAACGGTGCGCTACGATTACGCGTTCACCGTGCCGGACGCTGCGGTTTCGGCGGTGCGCTACGATTGCGGCAGCTACCAGATGGTGTTTGCCGAGATCCGGTACGACTGCGGCGTGACCGCCTACATTTCCGCCGCCACCAAGCTGGGCGACGAGAGCGGCATCACCGATCTGCTGCAAAACGTGTACCCCATCATTGCCACGCCGGAGAGCGCCGCCGCCCTGCATGCGGGCGATGCCGCCGCCCAGCCCGGCCAGCAAAGCTTTGCCTGATTTTTGCCGCAAAAAGCGCCGCCAGTTGCTGGCGGCGCTTGCCTTAGCGGATGAAATTGGTGCGCTTGCCGCTCTCGGCTTCGGGGGGCTGAATGCCGGCGGCTTTGCCCGCCTCGATGCATTTCAGCACCCACGCCATGTTGCGGCCCAGGTTGTGCATGATCTGCACGCCCTCCTCGTCCTGCAGAACGTCGGCACCGGCGTTGTTGGCGCCGTGCACCATCGGCCAGTAGGTGGAGGAGATCAACGGCATCTCAAAAAACTGAGGTACCTTCTCCATCGCTTCCAGCGCGGTGGTGGTGCCGGCGCGGCGGGCGGTGGCGATCACGGCCGCCGGCTTGTGGCGCAGGTATTTGCCGCCGCTGAATGCCAGACGATGCAGAAAGCCCAGCATACTGCCCGCAGCGGTGGCGTAGTGCACCGGCGCGCCGAACACCAGGCCGTCGGCTTTCTCCACCAGCGGCAGAACGTCCGCCACCGGCCCGCCGAACACGCATTTGCCCGCCTTGGCGCAGCCGCCGCAGCCCACGCACCCGCCTACCGGTGCGCTGCCGATGTGGAAGATGGTTGTTTCGACGCCCTGCTCGTTGAGGGCTTTGGCCACCTCGGCCAGGGCAGTGTAGGTGCAGCCCTCCTGATGGGGGCTGCCGTTGATCAACAGTACATTCATTGTCTATCCCTCCCGGTTGGTGCGCCGCCCCCCGGCGGCGCTGCCCTTATTATATCATAGTTTCCTCAGGAAAGAAAAGGAAGTGTGCGTTATGGCCAAACCGCCCGTGCAGGCCGCTGCCTGCCCCAACTGCCGCAAGGGCTGCGGCGGCTGCCCGCTGCTGGCCCTGCCCTACGGCGAACAGCTTGCGCGCAAACAGAACCGGGCCCGGCAGCTGCTGGGCCGCTTTGCCCCGGTTCGGCCCATTCTGGCGGCGGAGCAGCCGCTGCATTACCGCAACAAGGCCATTGCCTCCTTTGCGCCGGGGCCACGCGGCGCGTTGACCTGCGGCATCTACGCGGCAGGCACCCACAAGGTGCTGCCCTACGACGATTGCCTGCTGCAGCGAGAGGTGCTCAACCGCACGGTGGACGCCGTGCGCAGGGCCGCCGCCGACTGCCGTTACACCCCCTACGACGAGGATCGGGGAACCGGTCTGCTGCGCCATGTGGTGGTGCGGTGCAGCGCCGACGAAAAGCAGGTGCTGGCCACGGTGGTGACTCCGTCGGAGGTGCTGCCGGGCAGCCGCAATTTTGCCGCCGCCGTGCGCAGGCGCGCTCCCTGGCTGACCAGCCTGACGCTGAACGTCAACTCACGCCGGACCAGCGCCGTGCTGGGGCGGGAAGGCAGGGTGCTGTACGGGCCGGGACACATCACTGACACGCTGTGCGGGCTGGAATTTTCGCTGTCGCCGGGCAGCTTTTACCAGGTGAATCCCGCCCAGACAGAGGTGCTGTACCGGCAGGTGCTCACCGCCGCCGGGCTGACCGGCCGCGAGACGGTGCTGGATGCCTACTGCGGCACCGGGACCATCGGGCTTTGCGCCGCGGCAAAGGCCGGGCAGGTGGTGGGCGTGGAGCTTTCCGCCGGGGCGGTGCGGGATGCCGCCGCCAACGCCCGCCGCAACCGGATCGCCAACGCCCGTTTTGTGTGCGCCGACGCCACCCCCTGGATGATTCAGGCCGCCGCCGGCGGCTTTGCCCCTGACGTGGTGCTGCTGGACCCGCCCCGCGCGGGCAGCACGCCGGAGTGCATCGACGCGGTGGCCGCCATGGCTCCGCGCCGCGTGGTGTATGTGAGCTGCTGCCCCGAAACGCTGGCCCGCGACGCCGCGCAGTTCGCCCGCCGCGGCTACCGCGCCCGGTGGTTCCAGCCGGTGGACATGTTCCCGCAAAGCGAGCATTTGGAGACCGTGTCCCTGTTTTTGAAAAACTGAGAAAGTCTGCGGGGAAAAGGAACCCGAAAACCACACCGCCGAGCGCTTCGGAGCGCGCGACGGTGTGGTTTTCGGGTCTGGAGAGGAAGTTGTGGCTTTGGTAAAGGGGCTTACTCCTGCTTGAGCATACGGTAGCCGATGCCGATGTGGGTTTGGATGTACTGGGGCGAGTCGGGGCCGGTTTCCAGCTTTTTGCGAAGCGTTGCCATGAATACCCGCAGCGAAACCACATCGTTGTCCCAGCTGCTGCCCCATACGCTCTGGGTGATGTATTTGTGGGTCAGCACCTTGCCGGTGTTGCGTGCCAGCAGGCACAACAGCTTGTATTCCAGCGGCGTCAGATGCAGTTCCTCGCCGTTCATGGTGGCGCAGCCCGCCGCGTAGTCGATGCGCAGCTGCCCGTTCACATACACCGACTCGCTGCCGGCGCCCTGCATCTGGGCCAGCCGGCGCTGGGTCACCCGAAGGCGGGCCAGCAGCTCCTCCACCGAGAAGGGCTTGGTAAGGTAATCGTCCGCGCCGGCGTCCAGCGCATCGATCTTGTCGGTGTCCTCGCTGCGGGCGCTGATGACGATGATGGGCAGGTTGGACCAGGCCCGGATGCGGCGGATGACCTCCACGCCGTCCATGTCGGGCAGGCCCAGGTCCAGCAGCATCACGTCGGGATTGTGGGACGCAGCCTCCATCACGGCGCTCTCGCCGTTTTCGGCGGCAAGGAACCGGTAATCGTGGGCTTTGAGGGTGGTGGTGATCAGATTGCGCACGGGGGCGTCATCTTCCACCACAAGGATCAGGATCTTGCTGTTCATTGAGAGGGACCTCCTCCAGCGGAAGGGTAAAACAGAATACGGCGCCGTGGGGCTGGTTATCCGCCACGCGGATGGTGCCG
>JBJEYG010000231.1:0-5953 GCA_051886555.1 Gemmiger sp. | reverse complement strand
ATTACGCTGACCGCTTCAAACCCAAAAGCCAGCGCGACAAGCGCAATAAAAACGATAAAGATCCATGGAATCGTGAAAAAAACCGTCATAATTTCTTTCTCCTTTCAATCTTTTATCCGGGCGTAAATCCGCCTTTCCATCATCTTTTTGACGAAGCGGATTATTGGCCAATCTGGATGGTCAGCTCTCCGCCTGTGGTCATCTCGTCGATCGGTTTGCCGGGCGACGCCGTCAGGGACAGCCTGCAGAGCACCGCGCCTTCATCCGCCGTATTCCGGAAACCGCCGCTCCAGCGGTCCTGCCAGCTGCCGGGCTGCAGAGTGAGCGGGATCCCCAGCTGTATGAGCCTTTGGTTGATGGCACTGCAGCTCTCCTGTTCTTCCTGGCCGGGGCTGCCGTAATACAGCATATCCGAACCGTCATCCTGCTCCGCATCCCACAGATCATATGTTACCGTACCGATCCCATCCGTTTCCCGGTCATATTGGATGTACCGGCCGGCCATCAGGGCGTCGAGCATATCTGCCTTGCCCGGATCGATGGTAAAGACCTGAAGGCAATCATCGTGCGCCTCGATCTGCTCCGGCACGGGATAAAATTGATCATTCTCAAAACGGGAGCCGCCGTCCTCGCTGTAAACCAATGCGATCCGGTTCCCGGCACACAGCACGGTGAAAAGGGACGGGCAGCCGATCTCGAGCTCCTGACCGAAGCCGAAATCACTCCGGATGTTTCCGTCCCCGTCATACAGAGAGACCGTAAAGGACAGGCACAGCGAACCAAAGCCATCCGGAATACCGTCCTCCAGCCGTTCTTTCTCCGGGATCTCGTCGCTTTCCAGCTGGAGTTCCAGTTCATCCACTATGCCATCGCCGTTAAAGTCTGCCCAGACCCTGCCAAGAGGGGCAGACAGACCATCCACAAGTTCAAAACAGGTATAACCGGATGCCCCGCCGTCCTCCCGGCGGCAGCAGCCGCGATAGGACAGGGTATATTCCTGCCCGAGGTTTTGCTGCTCCGTACGCACCGTTCCGTCCCATGCACTTCCGGGTGCGCCCGGTTCCTTTTCCTCAGAGGAAGGGGCCGCGTTGACAGGTTGACGCTGCTGCGTTTCGCTCCCTGCTCCACCGGCAGGCGCGTTGGTCTGTTTCTCAGGTGTGTCTGAATCGCCAAAGGATTTTAAGGCAAAAACAGCCGCTGATCCCACCAGCGCCAGGGCCAGCAGTGCGCAGAACACCCTTCCGGCCGCGCGGCTGCGTGACTTTCCGGCTTGTCCGGTGCGGTTCGCAGCCTGCTCATTCGCGTTTGCTGCTGCTTCCTGCTCCGTCTCGGCCCGGTTTTCGGCATCTGGCTGCGTGGCTGTCTCCTGACGGGCGGGCGCAGCCGGTTCTTTCGGCGCAGACACGGGCCTGCCGCACATGCCGCATACCTTTGCGTGCTCCGGCAATGCTGCGCCGCAGTATCCGCAATACTTTGCCATAGACTTTCCCTTCCTTGCAAAAATTCAAGTGACAAAAGCAGCGGCGCAAGCGCGGCCACTGCCTTTCCTTATTTCATGTATTTTCCATCCGCGCGGCCAGGGATCGTTTCCTGATGGAATCTGCCCCCTTACAGTCTGCTGCCGCACTGCGTGCAGAAGAAAAGATCCGCATCGTTCCGGGCTCCGCAATTCGGGCAGGTATGGTATCCATCCTTTGCAGGCGATGCCGTCTTGGCTGCGGGTACGGGCGCGGGCTGGTCGGTCATTGGGTGGCCGCACTCTGTGCAGAAGCGCATTCCTGCTTCCACGGCAGTGCCGCATGCGGGACAAATGTTACCGGGCTCCTGCATGGCGCCGGGGAATGCAAACGCGGGTGCTTGCGGCGCCGTTTGCGAAGCAGCTGTGGGGATAGCGAAGGCCGGCTTTGGAGCGGGGCGGGGAACCTGCGGGACAGTATGTACGTCAGGCTCCTGCGCGGGTGCCTGCCTCTCTGCGGGTCTGGTCTCCGGGGCAGGCTCAGCTTTCTGCGGCTGCGCCATTTCATGGCCGCACCGGGTACAGAAACGCATGCTCTGTTTGACGGCTCCTTTGCAATGCGGACACCGGATACAGTCGTCAGGCAGAGGTGGTTCCGGCATCGCTGCCCCGCATTCACCGCAGAAAGCTGCTCCCAGTTCCACTTCGGAGCCGCAGGATTCGCAGAACTGAACTCCCTTGATCTTTCCGATCTGAACCCTGCAGGCGCGGATCTTTGCCTGCGCGGTGCCAACTTCCTGCACCAGTTCAGCAAAGGGCTGCTCCGGCTTTTCCCGGTACAGATCCACGTACTTTTTGCCGATTTTCCGGTATAAGATGTCGATCGCCTTTTCTTCTTCGGCAATTTCCGTGTTTAGACGGTCGATATCTGCCATAGCGGCTGCGGCCTGTTGCCCTGCTTCTCCTGTATGATCCAAGAAAGCCATACAAGTTCCTCCTTATTCCAAATCTGTATTTCGAGGTTTTCTGTACGTTGACAGGCGGAAAGAGAAATTTCCGCTTTTCGCCCGGCGCTGTATTGAACCCTTTCCTGTTTTCGTCGCTCATGGGACATTCCTGTGTGCAGATCTGCCGCATTGCAGGAGAGAATCTGCCGCAGGGCGTCTGATGTGTATTTCAAGGAGTAATTATACGCTTGTGGTATTTCTTTTTCAACAATGTACAGTGCATTTCGCCATGGTATTGATGTATTTTACACCGAAAGTATGCAGATTTATCTGCTTGATGTACGGCAAGCAGATAAAACTCACCATACAGGAACGGTGGAAAGATCTGCGAGTGAAATAGGCGCTGTATGGAAGTACATAGGAGGGCCAACCAACCGAGCACATACCAGCCGCACGGGAATGAAAAATAGAACCATAAATAAGCACAAAAACACGCCATACCCAGCCTTTGAAGCTGAATATGGCGTGCTTTTTCGTTGCCCGATCCTGCCCTGGCGGATGCGCATTTCGTGGTATTTGGCTAACACGGTTTTACGAACGCCGGACATTTGCGCGGTGGGTACTGCTGCACTTATTTCATTTTTCCGATATAGACCAGATAGGAGTACACATACATCCATATTACACCGCCGATACAAACCGGAGCGATTCCGCAGGACAGCCACTCGATGCCTGCGCAGCCTGCAACAATGGTATATACGCCCATCGCCATCATGGTGATGCCCCCCATGCGTTGGCTTCGCTGCCAGCAGTGTTCGTCCGCCAGCGCCCAGGGCGTTTTGACGCCGAATGTATAGTTCTGCTTGATCTGGGGCATATAGTTGCCGATGGCCAGCAACATGGCCCCGGCCCCGGCACTGATGACCATCATGATGATGCGATCGCCCAGCAAATTCCATACCGCAAGCTCGGTGCTCCAGGTAACGCACACCAACAGTACCACTGTGAAAATCTGTGTGATCGGCCAGGCTTTGCCGCTTTTTTCGTAGCTGCCCTTTTTGGGGTCGATGCCGGGCAGCACCTGGAACAAAACCAGCAATCCCAGCGGCAGCAGATCCAGCAGAAGCATGGCACTTTTGGGCATCCAGCCGTCGACCTGGCCGGAAGCACCCCAGTGGCAGGGAACAGCGTCCGGCAGGAAGGGCCATGCCGCCAGATGTCCCGCGAACGAAAACAGGCACAGGGCCAGCAGAGCCCAAAAAAGTTTGCTCTTGTAAAATTGGTTGTTCATTGCGCGTCCTCCTCGTTCTGCGGCGGCTGCATGGCTCCCAGATCATAAAACCATTTCAGAAGTTCCTGAAATACCGTCATGTTGACGCTGTAAATGATGTTCTGCCCGCGGCGCTCGTCGCTGACAAGACCTGCGGCCTTTAAAATGCTCAGGTGGTGGCTGATACTGGGTTTGGCCATGTCGAAGTGATCGGCAATTTCGCCGGCGCTCATCTCGCCGTTCGCCAGCAGTTCCAGAATGTGACGCCGGGTCGGATCGGCCAGAGCCTTGAAGGCATCGCCCACGGGGGTCCCTCCCTTGGATAATATTTAGAAGAACGTCTAAATCCGGTTGCAGTATACCATGCCGAAGCAGGGAAGTCAAGGCAGCAAAAAACGCAGGCCGGCACGGATTTTTCGTGCCGGCCTGCGCCAAATGTATGGAAAACAGGAAACGTTATGCTGCCGCCACATCGGCGTTGGCGATCAGATCTTCCATTACCAGATCGTGCAGCATGTTCATTTTGACATAAGGCTCGCCGTACAGCTCCAGGTATTGGTCGCCGTTGGTACCAAAATACCGGCTCAGCATGCCTTCCATGGTGGTGTCATCGCACGTGATGGATTTTTGCTCGGCGATGGCCTGCAGCAGCACGGCCTGATGAACTGACGACTCAATGGCGCTCTGGGCGGCCGTGATGTACCCGTCCACCGAGCCGTAACCCATGGCGGCCAGGAAGCTTTCCAGGTCCATGCCGTAGGCCGAAGCGTAGGAGTAAGCGCTGAGCAACGTCAGATCAGTGTAGTAATCGGTCACTTCCACCGGCATGGCTTCGGCAAACTGTACGTTGTCGATCAGCTGGGCATACAGTTCGTTGCACTCGTTGTCGTAAATCAGATCGCTGCGGATGCGCGTACGGAACTCCTCGGCGGTGGTAAAGCCGGTGTTCTCCTGCAGGTTTTCCACGACCCACTCGTCGGTCAGTTCGGGCAGAACCTCCTCGCTGATGTAGTTGAGCGTGGTTACAAACACGGCATCTTTGCCGTTCAGCTCTTCGTTGCCGTAGTCCTCGGGGAAGGTTACCTCCACGTTGAAGGTCTCGCCGGGCATATGCCCCACAATCTGATCCTCAAAATCATCGATGTAGCTGCCGGAACCGAGCAGCAGGTCGGCGCCGCTGCCCTGGGTGTTGCCGCCGCTGAATTCGACGCCGTCCACCGACCCCACATAGTCGATGTTGACGGTGTCGCCCAGCGCGGCAGCGCGGTCGGCGACCTCGGTGGTGACTGCATAAGTGGCGAGAATGTTGTCGCGAATGTAGAGCTCCAGATCTTCGTCGCTGTACTGATCGGTGCCGGAGGGCATGGTCATTTTGTCGTAGCCGTCGGGCAGGGTAACGTAGTCGCTGGCTTTCACATTGGTAAAGTAGCCGTTTCCGTCCAGAGGGGCGCTGTAACTGAAATCTGCCAGATAGCCGTAAGCGTCCTCGGCGGTCTCATCGGTGGCTTCCGCTACGGAGGAGGCGCTGCCGGCAGTCTCGGCGGTTGCGGCAGAGCTTGCGTCCTCACCGCAGCCGGTCAGCGCGACGGTCAACAGGGTGGCTGTGCCGAGCGCGGCGCAGCGAAGCAGAGGGGATTTTTTCATGGTATTCTCCTTATTCAGATCGGCCCCGGGTCCGCCCGGGCCGGGCTTGTTCTGTATGCCGCATGCCCGCCGGAGCAGGCAAAAGGGCGGCATGTGAATACAATTATACCTTGAAAAGTCCAAAATGTACAGAAAAGTTTTTTGCGCAAGGCCCGCAGGTGTGTTATACTTGCAGAAGAAACCATAAAAAGGAGTTTTTTCATGGATCCGAACATGATCGCGCGCATCAACGCGTTGGCAAAAAAGAGTAAAAACGAAGGTCTGACCCCGGAGGAGAAGGAGGAACAGGCCGCGCTGCGTCAGGAATATCTGGCACAGGTACGCGCAGCCGTGATCGAGCAGATGAAGCATACCGTGATTGAAATGCCCGACGGAACCCGCCATCCCATGATGAAGAAAGAACCCTGAATCCGTCCAAAACCGAAAAATGTGTAAAATACAGCGCGGAACGCAAAATCTGGCGCCGGGTATTGGATTTTGTCTGCCGGTTTGCTATAATAAAGTACGACGGCGGATCCCGGCGAAACCGACGGAAAAGGCTGTACATTTTCTTTGACAGAAAGAGGTTACAAAAATGCTTACTGCAATCACCGGTATCAACTGGGGCGACGAGGGCAAGGGACGCATGGTCGACCT
>JBJEYG010000230.1:0-5981 GCA_051886555.1 Gemmiger sp. | reverse complement strand
AAAATAAAGAACTACGGACATTTCCGGTGTAAAGCAAAACAACTTGCGGGCGTGTGCCCGTTACATATTGAGGGGTATAGTCAACCATGGCACAATCGCGTTCAGGAAGCAAGAAGAAAACCACTTCCTCCCGTTCGGGGAGCAAGTCGCGAAGCAGTTCGTCCACCAAAACGACCTATAAGAAGAAGGAATCCGGTGCAGCGCAGCGAGCGCGACGCCGGCAGGAGCGCCGCCAAACCATGTGGAGTATTCCGTTGGCTGGTATTGGCTTGCTGCTGATTGCAATGGTGCTGGTACGCGGGCAGAGTTTCTGGTATCAGATGCGTCAGGCAATTTTCGGCGTGCTGGGCATTACTACCTACTTTGCGGGTCCACTGCTGCTGTATCTTGCGTATCTGGTAGCCTCCGGCTACAATGTGCGCACTTTTGTGGGCAAAACGTTACTGATGGCGTTGATGGTCGCCAGTGTGCCGGTGGTATTCTCCGACTTCACAATCGGAGACGTTACCTTTGTGCAGGTGGTCAAGATGCTCTATTCCTGGGGTCAAACCCACATGTTCTGGAGCGGCGGCGTGTTCGGTGGTGTGATCGGTGCTACATTGCTTGCGCTGTGCGGACGACCTGCAGCCAACATTGTAATGGTTTTGCTGTTTCTTGTTGGGCTGATGGTATTTTTCGCTGTCACGCCGCTGGATGTGGTACAGTTCGTTTCCTATTATGTACAGAAATTCAAGGAAGAGCGCGCTGCCGCAGCGGCAGAGGAGACGGCTTATGATACGCCGTTGTTCGAGCAGCCACAGGAAGAAGAGGCCATTGAAAATCTGACTGGTGCGCTGCCGCCTTCCAAGAACGAGCGGCGCCCCTTCGACGTGGAGCCGTATCTGGAAGTGGATGATACCCGCCGTAAACAGCGCAGTACGGCCCGCAACGCCACGCCGACGGTATCCGCGGCGGAGGTCTGTCCGCAACCCGCAGCGCCGGTTGTTCCGGCCACGCCTGCACAACCGGCTGCGTCACGTTCGGAGTTTGATGTGGATCTTGGCCCGGACCCCGTTCAGCAGCAACTGGATAACGCTCTGAAAAACGACCCGCTGGAACCGGTTGTCATTGGTCCGGGCGGAACTTTCGGTCTGGATCCTCTGGAACAGGCACTGCACCACAAACCTCCCAAGCAGCGTGCCGCATCTCAGCCCGAGCCGCAACCGGAGAAAGCGCCGGCGGATGACTTTGAGCTGTATCTGAACCCGTTTGAAGAGGAAACTGAGTCGTCTGCCGCAGCACAGAGCGATGAAATCAGCGATCTGATTGAAAAAGCAATGGGAGTTGCCTCTGCCGGAAGAGCAGGCAATGCGCAAGCGGAGGATCCTATTCAGGTCAACATTGATTTGCCGCAGGAATATGAGGAGGACACGGTTTCCTCAGAGATTGTGCTCAGTCCGGAGGAGAGGGAAGATTCCGTTTCGGGGCAGAGCCCTGCAGGAGCAATTCCAACCATTGGGGGCAGCTTTGACGTTGCCAAAGCCGCCTGGAACGCGGGCATCCCCATGACCGATGTGCTGGCAGGCCGTCCGGTACCTGCACCCGCTCAGGCAACGCAGTCGCGTACCTTCCGGCCGGTACAGAACAAGTCCCCCATGGGGAACAGCGCGGTGGAGCCAATTACTACGCCACCCAAGGCGGGAGCAGCAGCGGCCGCGGCAATGGCCGGCGCGGCGACCGCTGCTGTCGCGGACAAAGCGGAGGACAAAGACGCGGTCAAACTGGAATTTAGCCAGGAGATCAAGCCGTATTGCTATCCCTCTGTGAATCTTTTCAATCCGCCAAGCGCGGAGGATGACGCGGGAGCGGCCCGGGAAATGAAAAAGAATGCCGAGATTTTGGTCAATACTCTGGATAGCTTCGGCGTTAAAACGCGAATTATGGACATTTGCCGCGGGCCCTCGGTTACGCGGTATGAGCTTCAGCCCCAGGCCGGCGTCAAAATCAGCCGGATCACCAATCTGTCGGATGATATTGCACTGAACCTGGCAACTGCCGGCGTACGAATCGAGGCTCCGATTCCGGGTAAACCTGCGGTTGGTATTGAGGTGCCCAACCGTATCCGTTCGGCCGTCAACATTCGCAGTGTGTTCGAGTCGCAGAACTATATTAACATGCGCTCACCGTTGACGATGGCTTTGGGCAAGGATATTGCCGGTACTGCCCAGGTGGCGGATCTGTGCAAAATGCCGCACCTCTTGATTGCAGGTTCTACCGGCAGTGGTAAGTCGGTTTGCGTGAACTCCATTATCATCAGTTTTTTGTTCCGTTCCAGTCCCGAGGATTGCAAACTCATTCTCATCGACCCCAAGGTGGTTGAACTGGCCGAATACAACGGCATTCCGCATCTGCTGATGCCCGTTGTGACCGAGCCGCGCAAGGCAGCCGGTGCGCTGGGGGCCTCGGTGGCGGAGATGGAACGACGCTATAAGCTGTTCGCCGAGAACAATGTGCGTGACATCAAATCCTACAACAAGCTTGCCAAATCCAACCCGGAGCTTCAGCATCTGCCTTATATCGCCATCGTGATCGACGAGCTTGCCGACCTGATGATGGTTGCAGGGAAAGAAGTGGAAGATTATATCTGTCGCATTGCCCAGAAAGCACGTGCGGCAGGCATTCACCTCATTATTGCCACGCAGCGCCCCAGTGTAGACGTGATTACAGGCCTGATTAAAGCGAATATTCCCAGCCGGATTGCGTTTGCGGTATCCAGTCAGATTGACTCCCGTACCATTCTGGACTCCGGCGGCGCGGAAAAACTTTTGGGCAACGGCGATATGCTGTTCCTGCCGGTAGGCGCAGCGAAACCCACCCGTATTCAGGGCACGTTTGTGACCGATGAGGAAATTTCGGCGGTACTCAACTTTATCAAGGCGACCAGTAGCACGCAGTACGACGAGGAGATGATCGCCGAGATGGAGCGCCGCGCGGTCGCCGAAGGCAAGAACGCTGCTGCTGGTGCGGATGATGCCGACGGCGGCAGTGCCCGCGACGCCATGTTTGAACAGGCGGTGGAGTGCGTGATCGAAGCCGGCCAGGCTTCCACCAGCCTTTTGCAACGCCGTTGCAAGCTGGGGTACGCCCGTGCCGCGCGCATCATGGATGAGATGGAGCAGGAAAAAATTATTGGCCCCTATGAGGGCGCCAAACCCCGTGCGGTGCTTATTACCAAAAGTCAATGGCAGGAGCGCAAACTTGGGGCAGGCAACGAAGAAGAATAAAAAACCAAACCAGGCGCGGTCGTCTGCCGGATGACCGCGCTGCTTTTAAGAGCTAGGAGGGGACTCTGTGCCGGACCGTTTTGATTTTTTGCCCATTAACCGTGCCGACATGCTTGCCCGTGGATGGAACGGCGTAGACTTTGTGTTGATTTCGGGCGACGCTTATGTGGATCATCCCAGTTTCGGTTCGGCCATTATTGGCCGCGTACTGGAGTCCAAGGGCTATCGCGTTGGAATGCTGGCTCAGCCGGAGTGGCATTCCTGCGAGAGCTTCCGTGAATTCGGAAAACCGAGACTGGCATTTCTGATTTCGGGTGGCGTGGTAGACAGCATGGTGGCGCACTATACGGTTGCAAAGATCCGCCGCAAAACGGACGCGTATACACCGGGCGGCAGAATGGGGGTCCGCCCGGATCGGTGCGACACAGTATATGCCCGGCTGGCACGTGAAGCTTACCCTGAAGTTCCCGTTGTAATGGGGGGACTGGAAGCCAGTCTTCGGCGTTTTGCCCACTATGATTACTGGGCCGACGAAGTGCTGCCTTCCATCCTGGAGGACTCCGGCGCAGACCTGGTGCTGTTTGGCATGGGGGAGCGGCCTGTTGCGGAACTGGCCGTCCGTCTGGATGCAGGGGAACCGATTCATGAGATCCGGGATCTGGCCGGGAGCTGTTACCTGACCGATTTTGAGCACCTGCCCGCCCGTTACCATGAGTGTGCAGGCTACAATAAGGTGCGGGCGGACAAAACCGCCTACGCCCGGGCGTGTCGGATTCAGATGGATGAGCAGGATCCGGTGTCCGGAGTACCTGTAGTACAAAAGCAAAGTACCCGGTACCTGGTACAGAACAAACCGGCTATGCCGTTGAGCCGGGCGGAATTTGACGCGGTATACGCACTGCCTTACACGCGGCGCTATCACCCCAGCTACGAAGCATTGGGCGGCATTGCCGCACTGGAAGAAGTGGAGTTTTCCATTATTCACAACCGGGGTTGCTTCGGCGGGTGCAATTTCTGCGCAATCACCATGCACCAGGGACGGCGTGTAACTTCCCGCAGCGAGGAAAGCATCCTGCGCGAAGCGGACCAGATCGTTCATGATCCGGACTTCAAGGGGTATATTCACGATGTGGGCGGCCCGACGGCCAATTTCCGCTACCCAAGCTGCGGTAAGCAGATGACGGAAGGAATGTGCAAAGGCGGGCGACATTGTTTGGCGCCCTCACCCTGTCCGAATTTGATTGTCAGTCATAGGGAATACCTTGGAATTCTGCGGAAACTGCGTGCTTTACCCGGCGTCAAAAAAGTATTTATCCGTAGCGGCATCCGCTACGATTACCTGATGGCCGATCCGGACGATACCTTTTTTCGGGAGCTGGTGGAGGAACACGTTTCCGGTCAGCTGAAAGTCGCACCGGAGCACTGCGCGCCCAATACCCTTGCCTACATGGGCAAACCGCCCATCCAGGTGTTCAACAATTTCAAGGACAAGTTTTACCGGTTGACCAAACAGACAGGAAAAAAGCAATACCTGGTCCCTTACCTGATGAGCAGTCATCCCGGCTCCACACTCAAAGATGCGGTCATTCTGGCCGAGTATCTTTACGACAACCATATGCGCCCGGAGCAGGTACAGGATTTTTATCCCACGCCGGGAACCGTCTCGACCTGCATGTTCTACACCGGTTTAGATCCCTATACGCTCAAACCGGTGTTTGTGGAAAAAACTCCTGAGGGCAAGGCGATGCAGCGTGCGTTGCTGCAATATTACCTGCCCGCCAACACCGCCAAAGTAGTCAAAGCGTTGGAACTGACTCATCGGGAAGATCTGATCCCCAAGCTGGCTCCCGGCGCGCGTTTGGCGCGTCAGACGCGGCCTGTCCGCAGACGGGAGCAGGAAAGTCCGAATGTGGGGGCGAAGCAAGGAACATGGCAGGACAAAAAGAGCGGAAAAAGCACCCGGAAGCCGAACAGACTGTACAAAAAATCCACAGGGCGGTAAAAAGGTTTCTTTTGGCAGGGCTTGCGGCGGTATTCGCTGCGGGGTTTGTGATTGAATGTTTTGGCGGCCAGGGCAGGCTGCCAACCTGGCAGCAGATCAGCCGAATACTCGGGCTGGATCAGCCCCTTGCCCCGGCTGAACAAAGCAATACGGTACGCGTGACATTGCTGGATGTGGGCCAGGGAGATGCAGCTCTGATCGAGCAGAACGGCGAATTTTGTCTGATTGATGCAGGCACGACAGACAGTACCGATTATTTACTGCGGGCTTTGCAGCAGGCAGGCGTACAGAAACTGGCACTGCTGGTGATGACGCATCCGCATGCCGACCACATTGGCGGCATGGAGGCGGTGCTGGATACTTTTCCGGTGGATCTGTTGCTGTTGCCGGATCTGAGCGATCCGGACAGCGAATCGGTCATGCTGGATCGTGTGTTAGATGCCGCGAAGGAAAAGAAGGTTCGGCTTGTGCAGGCGCAGACGGGAGATGTTTACCCGCTGGGTGCAGGCGAGCTGACGGTTCTCATGGCAGGGTACGATCCTGAGGAAAACTCGCAGGATGACGCGGGCAATGATCGTTCTCTTTGTTTGCGTTATTCGTACGGTGAATTCTCCTTTGTGGATACCGGTGACGCCGAGCAGGATGCAGAGTCATCCCTCGCAATTTCCCCGCAGGCATTGCGCGCAACGGTGTTCAAGGCAGGGCATCACGGTTCT
>JBJEYG010000229.1:0-6000 GCA_051886555.1 Gemmiger sp. | reverse complement strand
TGACAGCAAAAGCGCCGCATCGGTTCTTCCCGGTGCGGCGCTTTTGCCCAAAGAAAGAGGAAAAAGAGAAGTGAAAAAGAAGAAACAAATGCGATGGTAGTCTGTTGCCAAAGTTCCGGGCCCCTGTACCCTTCTTTTTGGTACAACGATAGGATACCTTTTAAAAATGACAAATTTGTGACAGAATCATCAACATTCTTTAAAATACGCTATAATAGACCCCGAAAAGGAGACTGTCTTATGGCAAACCGTGTCAACTACCAACTGGAAATGGAAAAAACTCTGGCCGCGTTGGCGCGGGAGGGGCAACGTCCGCCGCTGTTGCTTCACGCCTGCTGCGCTCCCTGTTCCAGCGCTGTGCTGGAGCGTCTTGCCGGCCATTTCGCGCTGACGATTCTGTATTACAACCCCAACATCTATCCCGCTGCCGAGTACCACCGCCGCGAGCAGGAGTTGGAACGCTTTGTAGCGGACGCGGGCTACGCCGGGATACCGGTGGTAGAGCTGCCTTACCGCCCGCAGGAATTTTACGACGCGGTAAAAGGGCTGGAAAACGAACCGGAACGCGGCGCGCGCTGTACCGTATGCTACCGGATGCGGCTGGAACAGGCTGCCCGCTACGCCGCCGGGCATGGGTTCGGCTGGTTTACCACCACACTGTCCATCAGCCCGGTAAAAGACCCGGTGCGGCTGAACGAGATCGGCTGCGCGCTGGCGGCGCAGTATGGGTTGCATTACCTGCAGAGTGAGTTCCGCAAAAAAGACGGCTACAAGCGCAGTCTCGCGCTGAGTGCGCAATACGGGCTGTACCGTCAGGACTACTGCGGGTGCGAATTTTCCCGCCGCGGGCGGGAAGGCGAAAATTCCGAAGGAAAGTGAGTGCATTGTGATGCAGCATATTCTTGTGGCACTGCCGCTGACCGAAGCGCAGAAGGCCCGGCTGACCGCCGCTGCGCCGGATCTTAACTACCGTTTCTGTACCGAGGAAACCGCCGACCTTGACGGTATTCTGTGGGCGGACGCGATTCTGGGCAACGTACCGGTGGAACTGATCCGTCAGAACCGCCGCCTCGCCTGGTTTCAGAGCAACTGGGCCGGGCCGGACGCCTATCTGGCACCGGGCGTGTTGCCGGAAAACTGCGTGGTGACCAACTCCACCGGCGCTTACGGGCTGGCCATCTCGGAATGGATGCTGGGCATGTGGCTGGGTCTGCTCAAAGATCTGTTTCTGTACCGTGACCGCCAGAACCGCCGTGAATGGGCCCCCATCGCCCGGCCGGTGCGCTGCATTGAGGGTGCGCAGGTGCTGTGCGTGGGCATGGGTGACATCGGCTCCGCCTTCGCCCGCCGGGTACACGCCATGGGCGCGCAGGTGACCGGCGTGCGGCGCCGCCCTGCCCCCTGCCCCGATTACTGCGCCGCCGTGATCACCCCCGACCGGCTGGACGAGGTACTGCCCGGCGCAGATTTGGTGGCACTGACACTGCCCGGCACCGAGGAAACCCGCGGCCTGTTTGATGCGGCGCGCATTGACCGCATGAAGCCGGGCGCGGTACTGATCAACGTAGGGCGCGGCACCGCAGTGGATACCGACGCACTGTACGCGGCGGTTCACAGCGGCCGTCTGTCGGGCGCCGCGCTGGATGTGACCGATCCGGAACCGCTGCCGCCTGATCATCCGCTGTGGGGCGAGGAGAACGTGATCCTGACGCCGCACATGTCCGGCCGGTTCAGCCTGCCCCGCACGCTGGACAATATCGTGGACATCTTCGCCCACAATCTGACACGCTATGCCGCCGGGCAAACGCTGGACAACCAGGTCAGCCGCACCACCCGCTATGTGAGCGGCGACGCTGCCGGGCGCCGCCTGTGTGAGGGGAATTACTGAGCAAAATCAAAAGCCGCCGCATCGGGAACCTTCCCGGCGCAGCGGCTTTTCGTTTATTCAATGCCCTTTTCCGCAGCGTATTCCTCGATCAGTTCCCGCTCCAGGAAGGGTGTTTTTTCTCCCATGCGGTCACGGTATGCCTCATGGCCTTTGCCGATCACCGCGATCAGATCACCGTCCTGGGCATGATCGATCGCGTAATGCAGCGCGTCCAACCGGTCGGGGATCTGCACATATTTCGCATCCGGGTTGCCCCTGGCCATACCGATCCGGATGTCGGCGAGAATATCCTCCACCTTTTCAAAGCGGTTATTGTCCTCAGTCAGGATACAGAAATCCGCCATGCGGGCGCAAACCTCGCCCATGCCGTAGCGGCGCAGCTTGCTGCGGTTGCCGCCGCAGCCGAACACCACCACCATCCGGCTGGGATGATACGCCCGGAGCGTTTCCAGCAGGCTCTCGGTGGCAGCCTCGTTGTGCGCGTAATCCAGCAGAATGGTGAACCGATGGCTGATGGGCACCAACTCCACCCGGCCTTTTACCACCGAACGCGCCAGCCCTTCGTGGATGGCGATGTCGGGCAGGGCCAGCGCCCGGGCCACCCCAATGGTGGCCAGCGCGTTGTAGATGCTGAACTGGCCGGGCATGTTTACCTGCACCGTCATGGCGGCGCCGTCCGGGCCGGTCACCCCGAATTCCACGCCCAGCATCGTCTTGGTTCGCAGCAGCCTGTAGTCGCTGTCGGCGCGGTAATCCACCTTTTCGGCGGTCATTCCGTAGGTCACCAGCTTGCAGGTATGGCCGCCCAGCAGCGCCGCCGTGTTGGGATCGTCGGCGTTGACCACGCCCACGTCGCACCGGCGGAACAGTTCGCCCTTCCAGGCGCGGTATTCCTCAAAGCTGGAATGCTCGCCAGGGGCTATGTGGTCGGGATACAGGTTGGTAAACACGCCCACCTGGTAGCGGATCCCCGCCACGCGGTCCATCATGAGGCCCTGGCTGCTGACCTCCATCACGCAGGTATCGCAGCCCGCATCCACGAACTGCCGCAGAATTTTTTGCAGTTCATAACTTTCCGGGGTAGTGTTGTTCAGGTCATAGTGGTGGCCGGGATAATACACCCCGTTGGTGCCCACCATGCCGACCCGGCGGCCGGCGGCCTCGCACACCGATTTGATCATGTGGGTGGTGGTGGTCTTTCCCTTGGTTCCAGTCACACCGATCATCGTCATGGCGCGGGCAGGCCACTCAAAAAATGCGGCGGACAGCATTGCCATGGCATAACGGGTGTTCTCAAACTCCACCACCGTCACGCCGGGCATGGTCTGTAGCACTTCCCCGGGCAGCGGATACTGGGTCACCAGCACGCTGGCGCCCCTGGCGGCCACCTCGGCGGCAAAATCATGGCTGTCACGCTGGGTACCCACAATGCACACGAACAGATCGTCCTTGCCCACCTTGCGGGAATCGTAGCGAATGTCCGCCACAGGGACGTTCAGATCGCCCTGTACCAGCCGGAATTGCAGCCCCTGCAGCAGTTGTTTCAGCATTTTCATTGCTCAAACGCCCCCTTCACCGTTTTACAAAATATTCGTCGTACCAGGTCAGGAACATAAATACGCACCAGATCTGCCGCCAGTTATCCCGCTTGCCGGATTTGTGCTGATCCAGCATGCGGTTCAACTCCGCGGTGTTGAAGAACTGTCCGGCGGCCGGCGTGTTGAAAGCCTGGCGCACGATGTCGGCGTAAGGTTCCTGTCGCAGCCAGGCGCGCACCGGTACCGGGAAGCCCAGCTTCTTTTTGTCTGCCGTCTTTTCAGGAATGGTTTTCTGCGCCGCGGCGCGCATGGCGATCTTGGTCTGGTTTGCATTCACCTTGCAGTCGGTGGGAATACGGCAGGCCAGCTCAAACACCTTTTTATCCAGGAACGGCACCCGCAGTTCCAGCGAATTGGCCATGCTCATCTTGTCGGCCTTCAGCAGAATATCGCCCACCATCCAGAGGTTCAGGTCGCAGTATTCCATGCGGGTCACCGCGTCCTGACCCTTGGTCAACTCAAAATACGGACGGGACAGGTCGGTGGGCTTGACCGCACCAGTGTAATGCTTCAGCAGTTTTTTCTTGCGGCGCTCGTCCATCAGGTTGGTGTTGCCGATGTAGCGCTCCTCCAGCGGCTTGCTGCGCCGCACAAGGAAGTTGACGCCATGCACCGGCGGCAGCAGTTCTGCCACCGCGCCGATGGCCCGGCGCAGCGCCAGAGGCAGCTTGTCGTACCAGGTGACGGTGAACGGTTCCTTGTAGATGTTGTAGCCGCCGAAAAACTCGTCCGCTCCCTCGCCCGAAAGGCAGACCTTGACCTGCCTGGCCGCTTCGCGGTTCACAAAATACAGCGCCACACTGGCGGCATCGGCCAACGGTTCGTCCATATGGTACTGGATACGCCCCAGATTGGCCCAGTATTCCTCCGGCGTGATGCGGTAGGCGTAGTTTTTGACACCGATCTGCTGGGAAAATTCCCTGGCATAATCGGTCTCATCATACTGTTTGTCGGCAAATCCCACAGTGAACGTCTTGTCCACATGAGCCAGCGCAGCCATGTAACTGGAATCCACACCGGAAGAAAGGAAGCTGCCCACCTCCACATCGGCAATCTTGTGGGCCTGCACGCTCTCCTGCATGGCGGCGGAGATCTCCTGCGCCCAATCCTCCACGGTCCGCCCTTCCTCGGGGGTGAACCGGGGACGCCAGTAGCGCTCCACCGTGATCTCGCCGTTTTTCAGCGTCAGGCTGTGGGCGGGCATCAACTTTTTGACACCCTTGAAAAAGGTGTCCTCCCCTGCCGAATACTGGTAGGACAAGTACACTTCCAACTGGCTTTCGTTGAGTTCCTTGACGAACTCCGGATGTTCCAGGAAGCTTTTGATTTCCGAAGCGAACATCAGGGTGCCGGTCTCGGGGTTGCGGTAATAATACAGCGGTTTGATACCGAAATGATCCCGCGCCAGAAACAGCGTTTCACAGCGCTTGTCCCAGATGGCAAAGGCAAACATGCCCCGCAGGCGGTTGAGCATTCCCCGGCCCCACTCCTCATAGCCGTGCAGCAGCACCTCCGTGTCGCTGCGGGTGGCAAAGGTGTGGCCGGCGGCGGCCAGCTCGGCGGTCAGCTCCTGAAAATTGTAAATTTCGCCGTTAAAAACCACCACCACGTCGCCGTTCTCGTTGAACATGGGCTGCTTGCCGCCCTCCAGGTCAATGATGGAAAGCCGGCGCTGCCCCAGCGCCACCGGACCGTCCACAAAAGTGCCCTGACCGTCCGGCCCGCGATGGGCGATGGCGTCCATCATGCGCTGCAAGACTTCCTGTGCGTCGGCGCGTGCGCCGACAAAACCTGCGATTCCGCACATATGCTTTTTCCTCTCGTCTGCTCGCTTGAATTGCTTCTCCGATATGCTTTGGATTATACCCCATTTTGTCCGGTTTGGAAAGTGCCTTGTTCGCCCCGGGCGACGCATTTTGCCCGCAAACGCTCCTCCGCGGCAAAAATTTACAATCTTTCCCGCCCGCCGAAACCACCGGTTGCGCCAATGGAAAGCCCTGCTGCTGGTAATTTTGCCCGTGCCATGGTAGGATAAAACCAGCAAAGGAAGGAGGCCGCCGCCATGACACTGGGCCAGAACATACAGACCGCCCGCCGGGCCAAAGGGTTGAGCCAGGAGGAATTGGCCGGGCGCATCGGCGTATCGCGCCAGGCGCTGGGCAAATGGGAGAAGGACACCGCCCTGCCCGGGCTGGAAAATCTGCGGCAGCTTTCCGCCGAACTGGGCATCAGCGCCGATGCGCTGATGGGCCGGGCCGCCGTCCCCTCCGCCGGCCCGGCACAAAGCGACGATCCGCCCATGACGCTGGAAGCAATGAAAGCGCTGCTGGACGCCCGGGACGCCGCAGCGGCGCGCAGGCGCCGGGGATGGCTGTGCACGCTGGGCATTCTGGGGACGGCGGCTGTCCTTGCAGTTTTTCTGCTGGCGGGCAGCTACCGGGCTTCCATGGACAGCCTGCGCGGTACCATCGGCAGCCTGCAAAACCAGGTAGGTCTTTTGAACAGCCAGGTCAG
>JBJEYG010000228.1:0-6040 GCA_051886555.1 Gemmiger sp. | reverse complement strand
CCCCGCTGATCACCGGCCCAAAGTCCAGCCCGCAGGTCAGTCCCGCGCCGCCTGCAGCCTGGGCTTTCACGTAGGCGTCAAATTCCTGCTCGGCCTGTTCCAGTGCCCGGCGCTTTTCCTCGGTCAGTACCTCGGCGGCCTGGGTCTGGGCCTGCTCGGCGCTCAGCGCTTCATTGGCGTCGGCCAGCGCCTGTGCCAGTTCATTTTGCGTGGCGTCCAGCCGGGTCTGCTGGCTTTCCAGCGCGGCACGGGCTTCCTCCGCGCGGGCGGCGGCTTCGTCAGCGGTACGTTTCCGGTCGGCCAACGCCTGTGCTTCGGCGTCCAGTTCCGCAAGACTCTGCTGGTACCGGGCAGTCATCTGCCCCAGAACTTTGGTGAACGTCAGCAGCTCATACAGCCCTGTCGCACTGCTCAGTACCGACAGGCTGCCTCCGTCGTCCAGCCGCTGCATGGCCCGCAGCATCTGCCTGCAGCCGGCGCGGCAGTCATCATACTCCCGCTGCTTGGCCAGCAGGTCGGTTTCCGCCTGGGCGGCTTCATTCTGGGCTGCGGCCAGCGCCGCCTGGGCTTCCGTCAGGCCGGCGTATACCTGGCGCAGCTGCTCCTGCACCGCGCCGGCCTGGCCCTCCAATTCATCCACCCGGCTGCGAATTTCCGCTTCCTCCGCCTGTTGGGCGGCCAGTGCGCCGGCGGCGCTGTTATATTCCTGCTGCGCGGCGTCCACCTTGTTCTGTAAATCGTCCTGCGCGGCGGCCGCAGGCGCGGCCAGTACCACTGCCAGAATCAGCCCGGCCAGTGCCGCAGCGTGGATGCGTTTTCTCATGGTTTGACTTCCTTTATTCTGTGCCGGCGCGAAAATCAATAAAATCCTGCGGGTTGACCGGTTCGCCGTCGCACAGCAGTTCCAGGTGCAGATGATTTCCCGTGGAATTGCCGGTGCTGCCCACCTCGCCGATCTGCTGCCCGGCGTCCACCGTGTCGCCCGCCGCCACCTGCGGCTGGTTCAGCAGATGCGCGTACACCGTCTGCCAGGTATGCCCCTCGCTGTCGGTACCGTGGGAAAGGATCACCCAATATCCCATGCTGTAATGGTAGGCTGTCGTCGTCACGGTACCGGCAGCGGACGAAAATACCGGCGTGCCCGCGTCAGCGGCCAGGTCAATGCCCCGGTGAGCACTGTCCGGCAGGGCAGAAATGTACCGGTAACCGGTCAGTGGACAGAGAAACGCCGTCTCCTCCGGCTCAGGTTCCGCCGTTTCCTCCGGCAGCACCTGCTGCGCGGCGGGGGTGGTGTCCGGCTCGGCAAAGCCGGGCTTTGCCAGACACAGCGCCGCCGTCAGGCAGGCAACCAGTACACAGCACACCATTGCCGGTCGGGTGGGTTTGCGGTAGCGCAGAATGTGGGCGATCCGCTGCTTCAGGGACCCGCCGCCGAAGTTCAGTGCACCCGGCGCGCCGGTGGGGGCTGCAAAGCGGTACAGGCACTCGCAGTACTGTGCGCGCCCGGCGCCGGTCAGCCCCTGTGTGGCGGCTTCGTCGCAGGCAGCCTCCATCTCCCGACAGAACTGCCGGAAGGCAAACCATGCCAGCGGGTTCCACCAATGCAGACAGGCCGTCAGGTAATACAGCGGTTTCAGCAGTGCGTCACCCCGGCGCATATGCGTGCGCTCATGCAAAAGTACCGCCGCCCGGTCGGCGCCGGTCAGCGTTTCGGGCAGGTAGATCCGTGGACGTAATGCGCCCAGCGTAAAGGGGGACTGTACCGCCGCGCAGTTGTAGGCACCGTCCGGCGTTTTGCAGGCCAGCGCCACCATGCGGCGCAGACGTACTTCCGCCCGCGCCGCCCGTATCATCAGGAACAGTACACCCAGTACCCATACCGCCAAAACCAGTCGCTGCAGGACCGGCTCCGTCCCGCCGGCCGCAGTCCCGCCGGGCAGAGCGGCATTGAGCTCCACCGTGTAGCGGCGCACTGTCACGGCAGCGCCGGTCCATTCTGCGCTGGGCGGGCAGGGCAGGGGAACGCGCAGCGTTACCGGGCACAGAAACCGAACTGCCACCGCAAGCCACAGCAGTTTCCGTAAGCGGGCGGGCGCAGCGGCGCGGCGCAGCAGCGCGCATACCACCCACACCAGAACTGCCGCTGCCCCGGCCCCCAAACTGACGCGAACAAGCCGCGGCACCAGCGCGCTCACGGGTTGCCGCGCGCGGCATCCAGCATGGCGCGGATCTCGGCGGCCTCCTGTTCGGTGATGGTCTTTTCGTTCAAAAAAGCGGCTACGAACCGTGGCAGACTGCCATCAAAAGCGTGGTCAACCACAACGGCACTCTGCGCCTGCTGTACCTCGCTGCGCTTGATGCGCGCCGTTACCACGCCGCCCTCGTTTTGCAGAACGCCCCGGTCACACAATTTTTTCAGCACGGTGTAGGCGGTGGACTTCTTCCAGCCCAGCCGTTCGGCGCTCAAAACTGCCAGCTTTCCGCTGGGCAGTGGTTCCTGTTCCCACACAATGCAGGCAAATTTGTATTCGCCTTCCGCCAGGCGGGGTACGGCGCGGCCGGACTTTGCTTGCACTTCCTTCATGTTGTTCCCTCGCTTTCGGATATGAGTCTATCGAAATAGGCCACTGCAGAGAGTCTATCACGATAGACCACGTGCTGTCAAGCCCCCTCAACATTCTGCGCGGAATCTGGTATAATAAAAAAACCGGCACGATGGCCGGAAATGGTGTGACGGCGATCCCCGGTCGGGATCACCGGGGAATACGGAGAATGGTCTATGAAAAAAATACTGATGCTTGCCACAGGCGGAACCATAGCCTCGCGTCCCACGGCGGCGGGCGGGCTGGCGCCGGCTATTTCCAGCACCGGGTTGCTTGCATGCGTGCCCGAACTGGCACAGCTGTGCCGGGTGGACGCGGTACAGCTATACAACCTGGATTCCACTGATATGGGCCCTGTGCAGTGGCAGGGCGTCACCGCGGAGATTCAGCGCCGTTACCGCGAATACGACGGTTTTGTGGTCACCCATGGCACCGATACCATGGCTTACACGGCGGCGGCGCTCAGTTACATGATTCAGCGTTCCCGCAAGCCGGTGGTTCTTACCGGCAGCCAGAAATCCATCTACAACCGGGATACCGACGCGCGCAACAATCTGCTGCGGGCCTTCCGGTACGCCTGTTCGGACGAGGCCTGGGGCGTGCAGCTGGTGTTTGACAGCAAGGTGATCCTGGGCACCCGGGCGCGCAAAACGCGCACCAAAAGTTTCAACGCCTTTTCCAGCATTGACTATCCCGAAACCGCCATATTCCGCGATATGCGGCTGATTCCCTTCCTCCCGTGCCCCGCCTTTGACAGCCCGGTGCAGTTTAGTACCGCTCTGGATACGCGCGTGTTCGTGCTGCGTCTGATCCCCGGCATCGGGGCGGGCATTTTTGACTACCTGCACGACCATTACGACGCGCTGGTGATCGAGGGTTTCGGCGTCGGCGGCCTGCCGGGCGCCAACGGCGGCGCGCTGTTCCGGGCGGTTCAGCAGTGGACGGCGGCAGGCAAGCTGGCGGTGTTTACCACACAGGTCCCCCATGAGGGAAGCGATCTGGCCGTGTATGAAGTGGGCCGCGTCGCCAAGGAACTGCCCGGCGTGCTGGAAGCCCGCGACATGACCCCTGAAGCAGTGGTAGCCAAGCTGATGTGGGCGCTGGGCCAGACTACCTGCCGCCAGCAGGCCGAAAAACTGTTTTTGACTCCCGTTCAGTGGGATATTCTGTAAAAGCGGCGCCCCGGCGCAATGGCAGATGCTTCTAAAATAGTTGCCCGTCACAGTCGTTTGGGCCGCTGTGACGGTTCTTGCATTTTCCCTGTTACGGGATAAGATGAAACCGAATCAAGCTGCGAATGGCTCGATGATTCCAAGTTGGATTCTGCATACGATTTCCAATCGGTTTTCTGGATTTTGCGCGGCTTTTTCTATTGTTTGAGGTGGCTGAAGCTCCCGAAGCGCGCTTCAATACGCGTGCTCTGTAAGGGCGAACCCCGGACACCTGAATGTCCGGGGCTTTTTTAAATCACCTTGTGCTCCATCCACTTGCTTCCCGCGAACCGTACCCAGAACAGAAGGCTGCGGAACATCCAGTCAATGAACATGCCCGTCCAAACGCCCACCAGGCCCATGTGGAATTTCAGCACAAACAGGTGGCACAGCACGACCCGGAAAGTCCACATGCTGAACATGCTCACCCCCATGGTGTATTTGGCGTCGCCGCCGGCACGCAGTGCGTTGGGCAGCGTAAAGCTGGACGGCCAGAAAAACACGCTCACAACGCTGAACATCCGTACTACCTGGGTGCAGGCGGTCACCGCTTCCGGCGACAGGCTGAAACACTGTGCCACCGTGGGAATTGCCAGGAACAGCACCACATTGGTGCAGAAGATACCCACATAGGACACGATCATCAGTTTTTTTGCGTAGCCTTTGGCCTGGCCCGGTTCGCCCGCGCCCAGACACTGGCCCACCACCGGGATCATGGCCAGGCCCACTGCGTTGCCGGGAATGTTCGCCATGCTGCTGACGGTGTTGGCCACCGCATTGGCGGCAATCGCCGCCGTACCCAGCGTGGAGGTCAAATGGCTGACCATCAGCTTGCCGATCTGGAACATGCCGTTTTCCAATCCGGAAGGCACGCCAATGGCCAGAATGCGTTTCATAAATACCGGGTCGGGCGCAAGGTCCCGCAGTCGGGGAATGCGCAGCGGGTTTTCCGGGGCCTGCAGTTGGGCGGTCACCCACAGCGCCGCAAACACCCGGCCGATCAGCGTAGCCAGCGCCGCGCCCAACACGCCCATATGGAACCCGAAAATCAGAATCGCATTGCCGGCAATGTTGATGACGTTCATCACCAGGCTGGCGTACATGCTGATGCGGCTGTTGCCCTGGGCACGGAACAGCGCTGCGCCCGCATTGTAAATACCCATGAAGGGATAGGACAGCGCGCTGATCAGCAGATACATCTCGGCATAGCGCATCACATCGTCATCAATGGAGCCGAACACCGTGCGCAGAATGCCGCGCCGGAACAGGATGGCCGCCGCGGCCACCGTAACGGTGCACAATAGAAGCACCGAGTACAGCTGTGCCGCACCGCGGCGGGCATTTACGGTGTCGCGGCGGCCCAGATACTGGCTTGCCACCACCGCGCCGCCGGTGGCAAGCGCCGACAGGACCTGAATAATCAGAATGTTGACGCTGTCCACCAGGCTCACGCTGGAAACGGCGGCCTCACCCACACTGGACACCATCGCCGTGTCGGCAAATCCCATGGTCACACTTAAAAACTGCTCCAACAACAGCGGCAGCAGCAGGCGGCGCAGCGCCGCACGGCTGAACAGCGGTTCGGTTTTGTTGACCGTTTGTTCCATCATTTTGACACCGGGGACTTCCTTTCCCTGCAAATAGCGGTTATAATTATACCAAGCAGTGCAAAAGCTTACTTGTCCAAACGTACTTAAAATTTGACGATTCGTACAGAAAGGAGAATCTGCCATGCCGGTATCCGACGGCCGCGGCGGCCAGCGCCCCGCCGAATTTCTGGTGCGTTACAAAGATGAGCGGGTTCCCGGCATGGAAACAAGCCACATTCACCGCGAACTGGAACTGGCCATGGTGCTGTCCGACCGGGTACGGTGCAGCATCGGCCCGGCGGAGCATACGCTGCGGGCCAACACGCTGGTGCTGTTCAACAACTTTGAACGCCACTGTCTCAACGTGCCGGGCGGGGGGTACCGCCGGCATACCTGCGTGTTTTTGCCCTCCTTTCTCGGGGCGGACGGCGACGAGGATCTGCTTACCTGTTTTTTTGTGCGTTCGGCGCCGGACGCCAACCTGCTGGTGCTGGATACCGCCGAGGCTGCCCGCTATCAGGCTTTGTTTACCGAGATGGAACGTGTACAGGCATTGCCCGAGGAATCCTTTGCGCGCCGCCAGCAGCTGCAGCTGCTGTTGAAGTCGGGCAACTACCGCATCTGGACCTATGACCTT
>JBJEYG010000227.1:0-6102 GCA_051886555.1 Gemmiger sp. | reverse complement strand
CACGGCTACGTCTGCAACGTCTGCGATGAGGACGCTGTCAACGCCATGGTCGCCAAGATCAAGGAAGAAGTAGGCCCCATCAACATCCTGGTCAACAATGCCGGTATCATCAAGCGCATTCCCATGATCGAGATGAAGGCTTCCGAATTCCGTCAGGTCATCGACGTTGACCTGAACGCTCCCTTCATCGTTGCCAAGGCTGTCATCCCCGATATGATCGAGATGGGCGGCGGCAAGATCATCAACATCTGCTCCATGATGTCCGAGTTCGGCCGTGAGACCGTTTCCGCTTACGCTGCTGCCAAGGGTGGCCTGAAGATGCTCACCAAGAACATCGCTTCCGAGTACGGCCAGTACAACATCCAGTGCAACGGCATCGGCCCCGGCTACATCGCCACCCCGCAGACCGCGCCTCTGCGTGAGATCCAGCCCGACGGCAGCCGTCATCCCTTCGACCAGTTCATCCTGGCCAAGACCCCGGCCGGCCGCTGGGGCGAAGCTTCCGACCTGGGCGGCCCCGCGGTCTTCCTGTCTTCCGAGGCTTCCGATTTTGTCAACGGCCTGATCCTGTATGTGGACGGCGGCATCGCTGCCTACATCGGCAAGCAGCCCGGCTGATCGAACGGTTTGTTCCGTTGAAGGTTCCGGCCCCGCGCGAAAGCGCGGGGCCATTTTTGCTGCTAAAAACTTTTGCTTTTGTTTTAGCGGATGCGGCTGTATAATACAAATAGAATCGGAACAAACGGCGTACGACACCGAAGGAGGTTGCCATGAAAGATCTGCACAATGACCAGGCAATGGACGAAGCGCTGAAAAAAAAGGTTGCCCAGCTGCAAAGCGGCGACGACGAAACGGGGGACGGCGTGATCGACGCCGCCGACCTGAAAGCCCAGTTGGACCGCATCGAGGCACAGCTGGAACTGCAGGACGCCCAGAACCGCACGCTGCTGCGGCACAGCCGTCTGCGTTTTGCCATCACGGCAGTGCTGGTGGTTGTGTTGTGCATCTTTGTGGCGGTGGCATGGGTGCGCACCGACGCCGCGTACCAGCAGATTCTTGACGCCTGCCAGCAGATCGACACGCTGGCGGGGACCGTACAGCAGACGATGGACGAATTGAACACCGAGGATCTGAACGCCATTCTGGATCAGCTGCCGGCGCTGATGGAGACGCTCAACGACCTGGACACCGACAGCATCAACGCCGTGATGGAACGCCTGCCCGCTACAATGGACGCCATCACCGCATTGCAACAGCAGTTTGCAAATATTTCCGGTTTCTTCGGCGGGTTGACGGGCAGCAGCCGGTAACCCGAAAAAAGCAGCCCTGCGGCATTTGCCGCAGGGCTGCTTTGCAGCGCCAAAAAACGAGGGGTCAATCCTCGACGACGCAGACATTCTGCATCACGACGGGGGTAGTGGGCTTGTCGTTCCAGTCGGTGCCGACGGATGCGATCTCGTCCACCACGTCCATGCCGGAGACGACATGCCCGAAAGCGGCGTACTGGCCGTCCAGATGGGGCGCGTCCGCGTGCATGATAAAGAACTGGCTGCCGGCGGAGTTGGGGTCCATCGCGCGGGCCATGCTGATGACGCCGCGGTTGTGCTTGATGGGGTTGGCAACGCCGTTGGCGGAGAATTCGCCCTTGATGTGCCAGCCGGGGCCACCGGTGCCGTTGCCCAGCGGGCAGCCGCCCTGGATCATAAAGCCGGGAATGACGCGGTGGAAGGTCAGGCCGTTGTAAAAGCCGGAGTTGACCAGTTTGAGAAAGTTCTCGCAGGTGAGAGGGGCGGCCTTCTCGTCCAGAACAATGTCGATGGTCTTGCCGTTCTGCATGGTGATGCGTACCATTTTTAATCTCCTTTTGCTGTCTGCTCAATGGTGGTCTGTAAAATTTCCTGCGTTTCGGTGGCGGCGCCGATGCTGCTCTCCTCCGTCTGCGTACCGGTGCCGTAATCCATGCTGCCCAAAAGGGGCGCCAGCTGTGCCGCATTGATGCTGCCCTGCCACAGGCTCAGTGCAGCGCACAGATACAGATAACTGCGCTCCTGCGCCTTTTCCAGCAGGGCGAACACGTTGCCGCGGCGCGGTTCGCCGGTGGCGGGGTCTGTCCATTGATCGGGCAGATCGAGGGCAAGCTGCCGGGGCGATACATGCCCTGTGATAAACCCGCGTCCACCAAACAGCGGCTCCACCAGCCAGTACAACGCATACCGTACCCGGTGACGCGAGACGAACCAACGCCTGATGCGCCACAGATCATAGAATGCGTCGGCCAGATATTCCACAGGAATCTCCTCCCCGTAGATCTCCAGCAGACAGTCGTGCAGCAGTGCACAGACCTCCGCCAGATCCTGGGCCGGCATGCGCGGGCTGGTGTCGTCGGTGAGTACTTCGGCCGTGCCGGTGTCCTCCGCGTGCAGCGCGGAATCCAGCGCGATCTCAAAATACCCGTGTCCGCCCGGTTCACTGTAAGGCATCCCGGGCTGCTGCATGGCGTATACATAGGGATGCACCACCGTGTCGGTGGCGTAATGGCTTAAAAAGCCCAGCGTATACTCCTTCTGCGCCCGCGTTGCTGCATGGGCGGTCAGGCTCATCAGGAAGGCTCCGGTGGAATACTGATGCATGCGGTTGCCCAGACCCGGCAGGTCAAAGCGGCGTTTTTGGGATTTTTTCCAAATCTCAAAACAGAAAAAACTATCCGGCCCGTTGGCGCCCAGGGCAAAAGCTTCCGGGCAGCGGATGGGGAAACGGAGCTGCTTTGCCGTGCGGCGTGCGGTGCGCACATGGGTGTACCCTTCCGGCATAAATCTTTCCCTCTTTTCACACAAAACAAACAGGGGTGTCCGTAAAAATCGAACACCCCTTTATTGTACACGAAAATATGGATTCGCGCAATGGCACAGCGCCGGATTTCCGTGCAGAAATATCAGATTGTCATAAATTTGGCAGCATCACAGCTTGCGGCTTTCCGCTTTCAGGCAGCGGGGCAGCACGCCGAAGTAGAGTACGGCGCCAACCAGAATGATCAGGATGATGGACAGGATACCATACGGGCTGGACGCCGCGTTGATGGCGTCGATCTGTTCGGCGGTGGCGGTGGCGGCAGTCAGGCCCTGGTTGCTCAGCATGCGGTTGGCAGCCATCGAGCTGACCGCACCCACCAGCGCAGGCCCCATGATGGAACTGAACTTGCCGAAAATATCAAAGAAACCAAAGAACTCGCCGCTGCGGGATTTGTCCGGAATGAGCTTGCCGAACATCGAACGGGACAGCGCCTGGATGCCGCCCTGGCTGGTGGCGCACAGTACCGCCAGCACCCAGAACTGCCACAGACTGCGCATAAAGAAGCCGAAAACGCAGATAAACATGTACACACAGATGCCTACGCCGACCATGAACCGCGCACCGAATTTGGCGCTGAGTTTCATGTACAGCATGCAGAAGGGCAGGCCCAGCACCTGTACCAGCAGCAGCGCCAGCAGCATGCCGGTGGAATCCAGACCCAAATTGGTGCCGTATGTGGTGGACATGCTGATGATGGTGTGCACGCCGTCGATGTAAAAGAAGTAGGCCAGCATGTACACCAGCATGGACTTGTTGCGGGCGATCTCCACCACGGTGGTACCCACATTTTTGATGGCCCGTCCCACGTCGCCCTTTTCGTAGGGCTTGCCGGAGGTCTGCTCACAGTTTTTAAGCAGGGGGATGCTGAACACCAGCCACCACACGGCGGTGAAGGCAAAAATAAAGCCCAGGCAGGTGAGCATGGGAACGCCCACCGCGTTCATGATGAGGAACAGCAGCAGCGGGATGGTGGAACCGCCGATATACCCCAGACCGTAACCCATGGTGGAAACCTGATCCATGCGGTCCTCAGTGGTGACGTCGGTCAGGAAGGCGTCGTAGTAGATGCAGGAAGCGTCAAAACCGATGACGCTGATGATGTACAGCACCAGTACCATCATGGCGACCCGGCCGGCCGCGTCGGTGGAGGAAGTGAAGTCCATGCCCGGGGTAAAACTTAACCCCACACAGGCGGCCACACCCAGCAACACAAAGAAGGTGAACAGCTTTTTACGCATACCGCGAATATCGCCAAAGACCCCCAGGAAAGGGGCGCTCAGCGCCACGATCGCCATGGCAATGCTGGTGGCGTAGCCCCAGGTGCTGATGCTGGACACGCTGTCGGCGGTGTAGCTTGCCACCGTGTTGAAGAAAATGGGCAGGATAGTGACGATGATGACCGAGTGGGCGCTGTTGGCCCAGTCATACATCATCCAGCTGATTTCCTGCTTGGTGAAACCCTTCAAAAATTTCATAGTACAATCTCTCTTTCCAAAAAACGGGAGACAGCCCGGTTTGGCCGGTCCCTTTCGGCGGCGCGCGATTTCCCGCGCGGGAGCATCGCGGCGCTGCTTTAAGAAAAGTGTACCATTCTTTGAGGGCAAAAACAATGCGGCGCTGCCCGGTTTGGGCAAAACGCCGCAAAATTGCTGAAGTGTTTGTGTAAAATTTCGTCGCTCCGTAAAATGAGCGAAGGTGGAAAATTCTTCCGGATGTTACTCCTCGACAGTCTCCTCCGCGCCGGCAACGTAACCTTCCTGGTAGCCCTCGTTATAGCCGGTATTGTAACCGTCCTTCCAAAGCTCGTCCTCCGACATGGCGGTTTCGGCGGTCGCCTGCTGCCAGCCTTCCAGCGAGTCGTATATGCAGCCGTCGTACCAGTACTCCGTCTGGACCGAGCGGGCCAGCGACGCCACACCGGCGTTCTGCTTCCACACGCCGTCCAGGGTCAGGCAATAGTGCGGGCCATCAGAATCCTGCAGGTCGTCAAACTGGAACTCGGTAAAGTACAGCCCGGACTCCTGTACGGCGTCCAGCACCTTGCGGCAGTCGGCTGCAAAGGCGGTCCCGTCGGCGTAAGGCCCGTTCAGCGTTACATACAGCCGGCAGAAGGAGACGTCATCGGCGGGCAGTGTGGCCAGTGTCAGGCGCTCGGATTCCTCGGCGGTCAGCCCGTCCGCCAGGTACAGCTGGACCGTGGCGTCGTAGATCTCGGGGCAGGCAGGGGAGAGCGCCTCATAGACCTGTTCGCGAAGCTCCCGGTTCAGGCGGTTCTGGGCGGTGCTGCGGCCGGGTCCAATGTAGTTGAGCAGGGTGGGGGCGACGGCTGCACAGCCCGCGCCGCACAGCAGAACAAAGCATACCAGAATGCTCAGCCAGTCGTAGCGCAGCTTTTCACCCGGGCGGATGGCGGACACAAGCATTTCCACACCAAGCAGGATCAGTACCACTGGGGAAAAGCGCAGGATGGTGATGATGTCCAGCGAGGGAGAAACAAGGGTAGCCAACAGCAGCGCGCCGCAGACGATCAGCGTCAGGCCCAGCGTCAGCGTGCCCACACGGCGGGTTCGCACAGGGGCGGCGTCTGTCCGGGGCGGAGTGGGGGCGGTCTGCTGCCCGGCGTCGGGGGAGGTCTGTTCCGGTTCGGTGCGGGGGATTTTGTTATTTTCTTCCATAATAATACGCTCCGTATTTTTTATTGGCCGTTATGTGGGGCGGAGGCATCGTCGCCCTGGGTGGTATCTTCCCGCGGGAAGGGCAGTTCCTCCGTCCTGGCGGAAGGGGCGCTCCAGCTGCCGCCGGTTTGCAGCAGCCGCACGCCGCCAATGATCAACAGCACGGCAACCACCACGGTGGGCAGGCGGTCAACAAAATTCCAACCGAACAGGCGGGCGAGTACCGGACGCAAAAACTCGCTGTACAGCGCGATCACGCCCAGCGCGATCATACCCCAGCCAAGCAGTTTTTTGGAGCTGGGCAGCTTTTGCATAAAATCAAGGGAGAGATCGCCGCTCATCAACAGAAAATTGTCCTCCTTGGGAGTGCCGTTCAACATGCGGTGAGCCAAGTCGTAGGTGTCAAAAAAGCTGAACATCCAGATAACCGGCAACAGCACGCCGAATACGCTGAATAATGCGGTCAGGCCGAAAGAGACGCAGAACAGCGTGATCAGCGACAGACCACGGCGCATATAGCCGTAGTACATCTGCCCCGCGCCTGTGTGCCGGGCGCGGGGCAGATGTACTACGGCGC
>JBJEYG010000226.1:0-6187 GCA_051886555.1 Gemmiger sp. | reverse complement strand
AATCGCCAACGGCATTCCGCGCCTGGTTATTGTCACCCTGCTGCTGCTGGTGCTCAAACCCGGCATGCTCACCATCATCTTCGCGCTGATGCTGACCGAGTGGGTGGGTATGAGCCGTATCGCCCGCGCCGAGATGCTCAAGCTCAAGGAGCAGGAGTTCGTGCTGGCCTCCCGCACGCTGGGCGCAGGCAGCTTTTTCATCATCTTTAAGGAAGTGCTGCCCAACATCATCGGCCCCGTCATCACGCAGGTCATGTTCAGCATTCCCACCGCCATTTTCACCGAGGCGTTCCTCTCCTTCGTGGGTCTGGGCATCCCGGTCCCCCAGTGCTCGCTGGGTTCGCTGATCAACGAGCTGTACAACAGCCTGACCACCCACCCGTATCAGCTGATCCCGCCCATTGTGGTGATGGCGCTGCTGATGCTCAGCTTCAATCTGGTGGCGGACGGTCTGCGCGAAGCGCTGGACCCCAAACTGAAGGAAATGTAAGGGAGTGCACAATATGGCAGAGCGAGAAAAAATATTGTCGGTGCGCGATCTGGACATCACCTTCCGCACCACCGCAGGCCCGGTGCACGCCATCCGCGGCGTGAACATCGACCTGTACCGGGGCGAGACCGTTGCCATTGTCGGCGAGTCCGGCTCCGGCAAGTCGGTGACCATGAAGGCCGCTATGGGCATTCTGGCGTCCAACGCGATCGTCAACCGAGGCAGCATCGAGTTTTCCTACCATCATGCCGACGGCAGCCCCGAAACGGTGGACATTCTGAAAAAGGACAAAAAGTGGATCCGCCGGCACATCAACGGCAAGCGCATCGCCATGGTATTCCAGGATCCCATGACCAGCCTGGACCCCACCATGCCCATCGGCAAGCAGATCATGGAAGGAATGATCTGGCATTTCAAGACCCCAAAGGCCGAGGCCTATAAGCGGGCCGTCGAGCTGCTGGAGGAGGTCGGTATCACCGACGCCGAAAAGCGCATGAAAAACTACCCGCACCAGCTTTCGGGCGGTATGCGCCAGCGCGTGGTGATTGCCATTGCGCTGTCCTGCAACCCGGATCTGCTGATCTGCGACGAGCCGACCACTGCGCTGGACGTGACCATCCAGGCCAAGATTCTGGAGTTGATCCGCAAGGTGCAGAAAGAGCGCGGCATCTCGGTCATTTACATCACCCACGATCTGGGCGTTGTGGCCAAGGTGGCGGACTATGTGGACGTGATGTACGCCGGCAAGATCGTCGAGACCGGTACCATCAACGAGGTATATTACGAGCCGGCCCATCCCTATACCTGGGGCCTGCTGTCGGCCATGCCCGACTTGGACACCGCCGACGACCGTCTGTATACCATTCCCGGCAGCCCGCCCAACCTGTTGCACGAGGCTCCCGGTGACGCCTTTGCGCCGCGCAACCGTTACGCGCTGAACATTGACGATAAGGTGGAGCCGCCCATGTTCAGAATTACCGACACGCACTATGCAGCCACCTGGCTGCTGGACCCGCGCGCGCCCAAGGTGGAGATGCCCGCCGAGCTGAAGGCCCGGCTGGAGCGCATGCGCACGGAGGCCGGCTATACCCCGGCCGTACCCGAAAAGGAGGCGGATTGATATGACGCAGCAACGCACGCCGCTTTTGCAGGTACAGGGCCTGAAGCAGTATTTCCCCATCAGCAAAAAGTACACCGTCAAAGCGGTGGACGACGTCAGCTTTGAGATCTACCCCGGCGAGACCTATGGTCTGGTGGGCGAGTCCGGCTCGGGCAAAAGCACCATCGGCCGTGCGGTCATCCGCCTGTACGATCCCACCGCCGGCAAGATCGTGTTTGACGGCAACGACATCAGCGGGAAGATGAACCGCAAGCAGAACGAAGCGCTGCGCACCCAGATGCAGATGATCTTCCAGGACCCGATGGCCAGCCTGAACCCCCGCAAAAAAGTGGGGGACATCATCGCCGAAGGTCTGGACATTCACCACATGTACGCGAACCGCGCGGAGCGCAGCGAAAAGGTGGAAAAGATCCTGGCCAAGGTAGGCCTTGCGCCGGAGCACGCCGCCCGCTACCCGCATCAGTTTTCCGGCGGCCAGCGCCAGCGCGTGGGCATTGCCCGGGCGCTGATCATGAATCCCAAGCTTATCATTGCCGATGAGTGTATCTCCGCGCTGGATGTGTCCATCCAGGCGCAGGTGGTCAACCTGATGAAGGACATTCAGGCTGAGACGGGTACCGCGTACCTGTTTATTGCCCACGATCTGTCGATGGTCAAGTATATCAGCGACCGTATCGGCGTGCTGCACCTGGGCCATCTGCTGGAAACGGGCACCACCGAGGAAATTTTTGAGAATCCCATCCACCCCTATACCCGCAGCCTGCTGTCCGCGATTCCGGCGCCCAACCCGGTCACCGAGAAAAAGCGCGTTTCGCTGAGTTACGACTATGCGTCCAGCGGCATCGATTATACCAAGGGTACGAATCACCTGGTTTCGGGCACGCACTACGTCAAGTGCACCGACGAGGAATTCGCCCGGTGGGTTCAGTAAACCAAAAGCAGCCCCGCGGCGTCTGCCGCGGGGCTGCTGCTTTTCAGGCCATACTGCGCAAAATTTCACCGGTTCGGGCCGGCTCGTTGCCGATCAGGATATCGACCCCCTGCGCGGCCAGCCGGCGCACATCCTCCGGCTCATTCACCGTGTAGCAGTGAATGGGGACCCGGTGACGTTGTACCTCCGCAAGGATTTCCGGCGTCAGATTGTGGTATTCCGGGTGAAAGGCCACGCCGTACCGGGCGCAGTAAGCGCCCGCGTCCACGATCCAGTCACCGGTAAGGAACCCGCACCGTACCTGCGGCGCCAGCGCCTGCGCGCGCAGGACGGAATAGTGGTTGAAGCTGGACAGAATGACCCGGCTCAGCAGGCCGTAGCGCCCGGCCAGCTCCAGTACCTGCTGTTCCAGGCCGGGGTATTCAAACACGCCGGTTTTCAGTTCCACGTTGACCGCCAGCGTCGTGCCCTGCAAAAAAGCGCAGAATTCCTCGAAGGTGGGAATGCGGCAGTCCTGCTGTCCGGCAAACTGCGGGAACCGGTAGCTCACGTCCATCGCTGTCAGTTCGGCGGCGGTGTAGTCCTTCACCCAGCCGGTGAACCGTCCGTTGGACGTGCGGTCCACCCGCTCGTCGTGGCAGATCACCGCAACGCCGTCTTTGGACAGCTGCACGTCCAGCTCAATGCCGTCCGCGCCTGCCTGTACCGCCTGGCAAAAGGCGAGCATGGTGTTTTCCGGGTAAGCGCCGCTGTAACCGCGGTGCGCATAATTCAGTGTCATACAGGTCCCTCTCTTCGTTTACCGGCCAAAAATTTCCGCCTTCAGCCGTTGCCCGGTGGGGGTAGCGGCCAGGCCGCCTTCGGCGGTTTCCTTCAGGGTGGTGGGCAATGCGTCGCCCACGGCGCGCATGGCGCCGATCACTTCGTCGCAGGGGATCACGCTTTCCACCCCGGACAGCGCCAGTTCCGCCGCAGTGATGGCGTTGGCTACCCCGGCGGCGTTGCGTTTGACGCAGGGCACTTCCACCAGACCGGCCACCGGGTCGCACACCAGGCCCAGCTGGTTTTTCAGCGCGATGGCACAGGCGTGGGCACACTGGCGGGGCGTGCCGCCCCGCAGCTCGGTGAGCGCGGCGGCGGCCATGGCGCTGGCCGAACCGCATTCTGCCTGGCAACCGCCCTGCGCGCCCGCCACGCAGGCCTTGTTGGCGATTACCATGCCGAACGCCCCGGCGGTAAACAGGGACAACACCACCTGCTGCCGGGCAGCGGTGCCGTTTTCCAGCAGCGGCAGCAGCGCCCCGGGCAGAATGCCGCAGCTGCCGGCGGTGGGGGCGGCCACGATGCGCCCCATGGCGGCGTTGTATTCGCTGACGGCCAGTGCCACCGTCAGGCTGCGGCCGAACATCGGCCCGTACAGCGCGTTGTTTTGTTCAAAAGCGGCTACGCGCGCGGCGGCGCCGCCGGTCAGCCCGCTGGAAGAGCGCAGATCGGGTGCCATACCGCGCCGGGCAGCCTCCTCCATCACGTCCAGATCGGCGGACATGTGTGCAACAAGTGCCTGGCGGGGCTGCTGCAGCGCGGCGGACTGCTCTGCCAGAACCACGGCGCTGATGGCGCTTTGGGCCTCCTCAGCGGTCTGCACCAGCTGCTCCACGGAATTGTACAGGATTTTCATTGCGGCAGCGCTCCTTTCAAATACGGCGGATCTGAACCACGTTGTGGATGCTGGGCAGCGTGCGCAGCGAAAGAATCTCCCGCTCGGAGAGCGGCGCGTCCACCTCGATGGTCATAATGGAGCGGCCGCCGCGTTCCTCCCGGTCACAGGCGAAGGTGGCGATGTTGACGCCCCGCCCGGCAATAAAGCCGGACACCGCCGCGATGGCCCCCGCCTCGTCGGTATGCAGCACGATCAGCGTGTCGTACTGGCCGGTGAAGGAAACATCCGTGCCGTTGATGCGGGTGACGCGGATGTTTCCGCCGCCCACACTGCATGCCTGCACCGTGCAGGCGGCGCCGGTTTTGCCCCGCAGCGCCAGAACAGCGGTGTTGGGGTGCACACCCGGCAGATCGGCGGCGGAAAAATGGAATTCCAGCCCCTGCTGCGCTGCCAGCGCCATGCTTTGGGGCAGGCGGGCGTCGTCGCTGGCCAGGCCCAGCAGTCCGGCGATCAGCGCCCGGTCGGTGCCGTGGCCCCGGTAGGTCTGGGCAAAGCTGCCGCACAGCGTAATGTCCGCCTGTACGGGCATGTCATCCAGAATGCTGCGGGCCACCTGCCCGATACGGCAGGCTCCCGCCGTATGGCTGCTGGACGGCCCGATCATCACCGGGCCGATCACGTCAAAAACATTCATTGCCGCGCCTCCTCCTGTTTGTGACCCCATTCTACCATAAACGCACCGCGTTTGAAAACCGGGCAGACAAAAAGCGCCGCCGCCCGTTGCGGGCGGCGGCGCTGCCGGTCCAATTCGGAAGGGGAACGATCAGGCCTTGTTGGCGCTGCCGAACAGCTCGATCTTCTCGCGCACGGTGGCCTTGATGGCCTCGGCGCCGGGCGCCAGCAGCTTGCGGGGGTCGAAGCCCTTGCCCTGCAGATCCTTGCCGGCCTCGATATAGGTGCGGGTGGCAGCCGCGAAGGACAGCTGGCACTCGGTGTTGACGTTGATCTTGGAGACGCCCAGGCTGATGGCCTTCTTGATCATGTCGGCGGGAATGCCGGTGCCGCCGTGCAGCACCAGAGGAATGTTGTCGGTGGCGGCGTGGATCTTGTCCAGCGCTTCAAAATCCAGACCCTTCCAGTTGGCGGGATACTTGCCGTGGATGTTGCCGATGCCGGCTGCCAGGAAATCAATGCCCAGCGCGGCGATCTTGGCGCACTCGGCGGGATCGGCAACTTCGCCGGCGCCGATGACGCCGTCCTCCTCGCCGCCGATGGAGCCGACCTCGGCCTCGATGGACAGGCCCTTGTCGTGCGCCAGAGCAACCAGCTCGGTGGTCTTGGCAACGTTTTCGTCGATGGCATAGTGGCTGCCGTCAAACATGATGGAGGTAAAGCCGGCGGCGACGCAGGCCTTGGCGCCCTCATAGGTGCCGTGGTCCAGATGCAGCGCAACGGGAACCGTGATGCCCAGGCTCTCATCCATTGCCTTGACCATGGCGGCCACGGTCTTGAAGCCGGTCATGTATTTGCCGGCGCCCTCGGACACGCCCAGAATGACGGGGCTGTTCATCTCCTGCGCGGTCAGCAGAATGCTCTTGGTCCACTCCAGGTTGTTGATGTTGAACTGGCCCACTGCATAATGACCGTCACGGGCCTTCAGCAGCATATTGGTTGCGTTTACCAGCATAAGAATACCTCCCAAAATCTGTCAGAGAATCCGGCGGGCCGATTGTCCGCCTTGCGCACCACACCACGGCGCAAAATCTGATTCTATTATATCTCCACTTTGCGGGAAAAGCAACCATCCCGGTGAGATTTAGGACAATCTCCCGGTGTTTCTGGTGCGGGAACGCGCTTTTCCGGCCGCCGCGGCCCCTCAGGCCGTCCGGGAGGGGCCGCCGGTTTCGCCCCGCAGCAGGTTGGCGCGGGCATAAGCGAAAATATATTGCTGCGCCACCCCCTCATAGCCTTTGGCGCAGCGGGGCA
>JBJEYG010000225.1:0-6262 GCA_051886555.1 Gemmiger sp. | reverse complement strand
CCTGGTTTTATTATAACGCACGCCCTTTGGAATTTCCATAGCTGCGCAAAATTTACCAGATTTCACAAAAAGGCAACAGAGGATTTGAGCGTGCTTTTTGCACGGTGTATCCTGCCTTGCTCCCGCGACAAAAACCGCCGGCAGACGCCGGCGGCCGGGATGCGGAAGCGTTACAGGTAGCTGGGCTCTTCCTGCCGGTGGGCGATCAGCGCCGGGTTATCCAGCACTGCGCCCGCGCCCAGAACCACGCAGTCCAGCGGGCTTTCGGCCACATGTACCTCGATCCCCGTTTCATTCTGTACCAGTTTATCCAACCCGCGCAGCAGTGCGCCGCCGCCCGACAGGGTGATGCCGTGGTCAATGATGTCGCTGGAAAGTTCGGGCGGGGTGCACTCCAGCGTATCCTTGATGGCTTCCACGATGCGCAGCAGACTTTCCGTCATCGCTTCGCGCACTTCCTCCGAACGGATGATAATATCCTTGGGCAGGCCGTCCACCAGGTTGCGGCCCTTGATTTCCATGGTGGATTCCGTCTCCTGGGGCACCGCCGAACCGATCTCAATCTTGATCTGTTCCGCCGTGCGTTCGCCCACCAGCAGATTGTACTTGCGCTTGATAAACGCGATGATGCTCTGGTCCAGCGCGTCGCCGGCACAGCGCACGCTGCGGCTGGCCACAATGCCGGACAGCGAAATTACCGCCACCTCCGCGGTACCGCCGCCGATATCCACGATCATGCTGCCCACCGGATCGCTGGTGGGCAGGCCCGCACCAATGGCGGCCGCCATCGGTTCCTCGATTACCGTGACCTGGCGTGCGCCCGCTTTGGCGGCGGCCTGGCGCACAGCCCGGCGCTCCACCTCGGTAACGCCCGAAGGCACACAGATGACCACCCGCGGACGGCAGAAAATTCCATTGCCGCAGGCCTGGCGGATAAAGCTTTGCAGCATGGCGGCGGTCACGTCAAAGTCGGCAATGACCCCGTCCTTCAGCGGGCGGACCGCCACAATGGAACCCGGCGCGCGGCCGATGACCGCCTTGGCCTCGCTGCCCACGCTGCGCACCCGCAGCTCGTCGGTCTTGGTGTCCACCGCCACCACGCTCGGCTCGCGCATGATAATGCCCTTGCCCTTCATATAAACCAGTGTGTTGGCGGTGCCCAGGTCGATGCCGATGTCTTTTGTAAACATAAAACGTGTTCTCCCGCTGAAAAATGCCTGTAACAGTTTGCGTAGCGATACCATCAGACTCATTGCTCCTTTTCTGTACCGGGCGCGCCCGGTGCAGGGAGCCGCTCAGCCGAGTTCGCGCAGCAGCTCCGCCAGCCGATGCACCGGCAGGCCCATAACGTTGTAATAGCACCCCTCAATGCCCTCGCACCACAGGGCCGCTTTTCCCTGAATGGCATAGGCGCCCGCCTTGTCGTAAGGTTCGGTGGTGCGGATATAGGCGAGAAGTTCCCCCTCCGGAATGGGTGCAAAGTGCACCGACGTGGTTTCCACCGCCGAAAGCACCCGACCGCCGCGGCTGACACATACGCCGGTGTGCACCTGATGCACCCGGCCGGACAGCGCCCGCAGCATACGGCAGGCGTCGCCCTCGCTGTGCGGCTTGCCGAACACTTCGCCGTCGCAGTCCACCACCGTGTCGCAGCCGATGACCGTGTCCTCCGTGCGCTGTGCGGCTACGTCGCGGCATTTGGCCTCAGCCAGTGCCAGCGCCAGCGCCGCAGGCGTAGCCGCGGTGATGTGCCGTTCGTCCAGCGCGCTGGGCTGCACCGAAAAGTCCTGTGTGATCAGGCCCAGAAGTTCGCGGCGGCGCGGTGAATTGGAAGCGAGAACCATTGCCATGGGGGATACGTCCTTTCTGCATTATACTGGCGGCGGTGCGTCGAAAAAAGGATCATTGGGAATGAAATGGAAAATTTTACCAATCAGGTCCGTCCGGTGGAGCCGAAGCCGCCCGCGCCGCGCCGGGTATCGCCCAGGGTTTCGGCGGCAGTAAACTCCGCCTGCCACACCGGCGCGATGCAAAGCTGGGCGATGCGCTCGCCGGGAGCGATGGTGTAAGGCGCGCTTCCCTGGTTGATGAGTCCGACGCGAACCTCGCCCCGGTAGTCGCTGTCGATCACGCCCACACAGTTGGACAGCGTCAGCCCGTGTTTGACCGCCAGCCCGCTGCGGGCGTATACCAGCGCCACGCACTCCGGCCCGGGCAGTTCAATGGCCAGTCCGGTGGGGACCATCGCCCGCTCGCCGGGGGCCAGGGTCAGCGGCGCGTCCAGCACTGCGCACAGATCGGCCGCCGCCGCGCCGGGCGTGGCGTAGGCGGGGGCTTTGGCGCGGGGATCCAGCAGCTTGTAGTTCACTGTTTTGCGTTCCATGGCAGGCTCCTTATGATAGATATGTCATACAGTCTTATAGTATAACCCGCGGGTGAATTCCCCGTCAAAGGGAAGCTGTTCCAGCAGCAGACCAACCACCCGGTCCGTCTCGGCAGCGGACTCCAAGGTGAAAGCGGCCACCGTCAGATCCACGGGAAGTTCGGCCAGGCGGTCGCCCATATACAGCGGTACCGGGTTGAACACCGTGCGCATACCGCGGGCGCAGCGGACCGGAAAATCCCGGCCTTTGCGGTCGCGCAGCGCGCCCTGCCGGCTGCATCCGGCGCAGCCATGCACGTTGTGCAGCGGGCAGGCGCGGGTGAGCATCAGCGGAATATGGCCGTAGCACAGCGCCGCGGTGGGGACACCGGGGGCGACGGCGCGCATGGCGGCCACCGGCGTTTCGGGGTGGATCAGCATCCCTGCCAGGCCCAGCAGAGCGTATTCCCGGGCCGCAAGGGGATTGGTCACATTCAGTCCCAGTCCGCCGTACAGCGGCAGGGAAAGCCCTTCGGCCAGCTTCAGATGGGCGGGATTGTTGGCCACAAAGCCCGCGAATCCCTGCCCGGCGCAGGAAGCCATGGCGCCGGCCGTGCGCTGCTCCAGCGCGCCGAACATGGCGCGGGGCAGTTCCAGCAGCGTCCTGACGCGCAGTGGGGCGGGGACCTTTTCCGCTTCGGCGACAGGCAGGATCAGATACCGCACCGATCCCGCTCGCCCGGCGGGGAACTGTTCATACCGCTCGCACCGCACGGCCAGCGGCTTTTGGGCGGGCAGCGGTGCGCGCAGCGGAAAATCCGCCGTGAGTGAAGCGGGCGGCGGACAAATCCGCAGCGGGTGGGGAGCGCTGCGCTTTTCCAACAGGGAAGTCAGGCAGCGGCGGCGCAGATCGTTGACGCCGGAAGCCGGCAGGAACCAGGGGCCACCCTCGCTCTCAATGCGGCAGTCGGCTGCCAGAAAAGGTGTTCCGCCGGTTTTTTCCAGGCTTCGGTGCAGCGCGGCGTCCGGGTCGCTCCGGGCAGGGGAGAGTTCCTCGGTATAATAGGCGGCGGCGCGGTTGCCGTCCGCATCCTCAACACAAAGTTTGGCGCCCTCCCCGGTCAGGGTCAGCGTAAAGCGCACCGGAACCCGGCTCATCTCGCGGCGGTACAGCTCGCGGGCACGGGGCGCGGCGGCGCGGGTGGCGGCGGCGTCCGCCTCGGTGCGCACGCCGAACATTTCCCTGCCGGTACGGCCGGTCAGGTAAGCGTCCGAAAAGCCGGAACGGGAAAAAATATCCCGCAGCAGCGCTTCGTTGTAAGGCTGGCCCTCCCGCGCGGCACGGCAGGCGGCCACCGCGCTGGCAGCGTACTCCGGCGTGCGCAGACGGCCTTCGATCTTGACGCTGGCCACCCCGGCGGCGGCCAGTTCCGGCAGATGCCCGATCAAATCCATGTCCTTCAGGCTCAGGTGGCAGGCCGTACCCGGCTTGCCGGCCGGGAGCGTGTTCGCGTCAAAGGGCAGACGGCACGGCCCGGCGCAGGCGCCGCGATTGCCGCTGCGCCCCCCCAGAAAAGCGCTCATCATGCACTGGCCGCTCATGGACATGCACATGGCGCCGTGTACAAATACTTCCGTCTCCACCGGGCAGGCGGCGGTGATGGCGGCAATCTCCTCCAGCGTCAGCTCGCGGGCCAGGATCACCCGCGAAAAACCCATCGCGGCAAGCTGACGCGCCCCGGCCGCCGTGTGCACGCTCATCTGGGTGCTGGCGTGCAATGCCAGGTCGGGCGCAATGCGCCGCACCAGCGCCGCCGTGGCCAGATCGTCGGCGATGACCGCGTCGGCGCCCGCTTCGGCCACCGCGCGCACCGCCGCGGCCATGTCGTTCAATTCGCTGCCGAACAGCAGCGTGTTCAGCGTTACATGGACCCGGACGTTGCGCGCATGGCAAAAGCATACCGCCTTTTTCAGCGCGTCGGGCGTAAAGTTGCCCGCGCTGCGGCGGGCGTTAAAGCCGGTCAGACCCAGATAAACAGCATCAGCGCCACTGAGAACAGCGGCGCCAAGCATTTCCTCGTTGCCGGCCGGAGCCAGGATCTCCGGTACGGCGCGCGGGGCATTCAGTTGTTGGTTCGGCATGGTCATTTCTTTTTAATCCGTTCCGCGCTCAGCCCTGGGCGCTTTCCAGCTCGGCGATGCGGCGCTTGAGCGCGGCATTCTCGCGGCGGACTTCCTCGGCGGCCATCTTGGCGGACGCGGCATCCTCCAGGTAATCCTTGATCTGGCGGCGCATGTTGTCTGCGCTGCCGCTGGCCTTCTCCAGTTCATCGCGGTAATTCAGCGCCGTCAGCACCGCCGCGGTGGTGATGGAAATGGAATTGGAGCTGGAAATCAGCTCGGTCATATCCAGGTTGACCCGGTCGGCCAGATTCTTCATATAACCCTCGGATTCATTGGTGGAAATTACGTAACTGGACCCACAGATGGTAAGACGTACTTTTGTTTGCATATAGAATACAACTCCTTTGGTCGGCAATCATTCAAAAAAGAACGGCAGGGCGATCAAGCACACCGGCCGGCCAGAATATCCGCCGCAAGTGCACGATGCCCCTCCGAAATGGTCATAGACTTGTTTTAATTATAATATAATTTCCACCCAAGAAAAAGCCCCTTTTGTTTATTTTTGCGAAAATACCATATTTTTGCAGAAAAAGCTTGCTTCACCCCGAGAATTTTACTATAATTTTAGGCATGATTATTGTGAGTTTTTATGGTCACAATTATCCCTGCGCCTCAAAAAGCTTTTATGGAGGAGAGTTATTGTGCTGAAGTATACGAAGAAAGAATTCGAGAAGCTGCTCCAGGATCGTCTCACCAGCGAATGCGCCGTCGATCTGAGCGTTGCTTCCGATCAGCAGATCTACCGTTGCCTGGCGATGATCACCCGGCAGATTATGTCCGACCGCCAGAAACAGTTCCAGGCCAAAACCTTCGGTGAGGGCCACAAGCAGGTGTATTACCTGTGCATGGAGTTCCTGATGGGCCGCAGTCTGCGCTCCAGCCTGTTCAACCTGGGCCTGAATGAAGTGGCCGAGGCGGTTCTGGCCGACGCGGGCATCAAGATCGAGAACATCTACGAGCAGGAGCCGGACGCCGGCCTGGGCAACGGCGGTCTGGGCCGCCTGGCCGCCTGTTACCTGGACGGCATGGCGACCGACTGCATCCCCGGAACCGGCTACTCCATCCTGTACGAATACGGCATCTTCAAGCAGAAGATCGTGGACGGCTGGCAGCAGGAAACGGCCGACAACTGGCTGCCCGGCGGCCAGGTCTGGCTGAAGAGCCACCCCGATCAGGCGGTGGAGATCCGTTTTGACGGCCAGGCCACCGAAACCTGGGACGGCGGTTTCCACCATGTGCGTTACGACAATTACAACAGTGTCATGGCCGTGCCTAGCGATATGTATGTTGCCGGCTATGATTCCAACGGCGTTTCCAAGCTGCGTCTGTGGCAGGCCAAGGCGCCCAGCTTCGACATGCACAGCTTCAATGCGGGCAACTACTCCAACGCCATCAACCAGTCCGCTTCCGCCGAGCTGATCTCCAAGATCCTCTATCCCAACGACAACCACACCGAGGGCAAGATCCTGCGCCTGCGCCAGCAGTATTTCTTCTCCGCTGCCAGCATTCAGGATATCCTCACCAACCATCTGAATCAGTACGGCACGCTGGATAACCTGCCCGATAAGGTGGCCATTCAGCTCAACGATACCCATCCCACCCTTGCCATCCCTGAGATGATGCGTATCCTGCTGGATGAGTGCAGCTACGACTGGGACGATGCCTTCCGCATCTGCCAGAAGGTCTTTGCCTACACCAACCACACCGTCATAGATC
>JBJEYG010000224.1:0-22748 GCA_051886555.1 Gemmiger sp. | reverse complement strand
TAGGCGATGTTGTCGTAAATGCTCATGGGGAAGGGATTGGGCTTCTGGAATACCATACCCACCCGCTTGCGCAGCACGTTGACGTCCATGTGGTCCTTGTAAATGTCCACGCCGTCCAGGCGCACGTCGCCGGTGATGCGGCAGCCTTCCACCAGGTCATTCATGCGGTTGAGGCTTTTCAGGAAGGTGGATTTGCCACAGCCGGAAGGCCCGATGAAGGCGGTGATCTCCTTTTCGGGAATGTCCATGCTCACATCTTTCAGCGCATGGAAGCTGCCGTAGTATAGGTTCAGGTCTTTTACTTCAAACTTATTCATCTGCGCACCCTCAGTTCTTTGCATCTTTGCTGGCCAGGCGGCCGGCGATCAGGCTGGAGATCCCATTGATGATGAGCACCAGCACCAGCAGTACCACCGCCGTGCCGTAAGCTTCGCCCACATGCAGGCCCTCGCTGGAAAGCAGGTACATATGCACCGCCAGCGTGCGGGTGGAGTCGAACAGGAAATCGCCGCCCGATGCCACTGCCGCCGTGGAACCGGCGGTGTAGAGCAGCGCCGCCGTCTCGCCCACGATACGGCCGGTGCCCAGGATCACGCCGGACAGAATGCCCGGCATGGCGGAGGGAAGAACGATGGTGAACACGGTGCGCAGCTTGCCCGCGCCCAGGCCGAAGCTGCCTTCCCGGTAGGAATCCGGCACCGCCAGCAGCGCTTCCTCGGTGGTGCGCATGATGACCGGCAGGATCATGATGGCCAGCGTGCACGCGCCGGACAGCAGCGACAAACCCCAATGGAGCTGCCCCACAAAGAACAGCATGCCGAACAGGCCGTAAACGATGGAGGGAATGCCCTGCAGCGTTTCGGTGGTCATGCGCACCACCTTGACCAGTCTGTTGCCGCGCCGGGCGTACTCTACCAGATAGACGGCGGTGCAAATGCCGACGGGCGTGGCGATCAACAGCGAGAGGACGGTCATCAAAACCGTATTGATGAGTGCCGGCATCAGCGAGACGTTATCGGAATTGTAGGTCCAGGCAAACAGAGACGGCTTGAGGTTGGGGATTCCCTTCACCAGAATATACCCTACCAGAAACAGCAGAACACAGGCGGTAAGCAGCGCCGCCAGCCGCACCAGCAGCCGGGTGAGGAAGGCGAAAGCGCGCGCGCTCAGACGGTTGCGGCCTTTTTTCTCCGGCGGGATCAGCCGCGCACGGGCCTTGCTCAGGCCGGAAAGGTCCTGACCCATGGTAATATCAGGCATTTTTCTCCCTCCCCTTCAGAATGCTGAAACAGACGTTGATGATGAGGATGAACACGAACAGCACCACACCGGTTGCAATGAGCGCCTCGCGGTGCAGGTCGGTAGCATAGCCCATCTCCATGACGATGTTGCTGGTCATGGTGCGCAGGCCCTGGAACAGGCCCTGCGGCATGCGGGGCTGGTTGCCTGCCACCATAATGACGGCCATGGTTTCGCCCACGGCGCGGCCCATCCCCAGAATGATACCGGCCATCACGCCGGATTTGGCGGCGGGCAGCACGGTGCAGAACACGCTGCGCTCATGGGTGGCGCCCAGCGCCAGGCTGCCCTCATAGTAGCTTTCGGGCACGGCGTCAAGGCTGGTTTTGGTGACGGTGATGATGGTGGGCAGGATCATAATTCCCAGCAGCAGGCTGGCAGTGAACAGGCTTTTGCCTTTGCCGTAGAGCGGCGCGCCCCTGACCAGCTGCTCCACCGCGGGCACCAGCACCATTACGCCGAAAAAGCCGTACACGACCGAGGGAATGCCGGACAGCAGCTGCACCGCCGGCAGCAGCACCCGGTTGACCCGGGCGGAAGCAAAGCGGGACATGTAAATTGCCGTGAGCAGGCCAATCGGTACGCCCACCACCAGCGCGCCGGCGGTGACGTAGATGCTGCCCAGAATCATGGGCAGAATCCCGTAAATATTGCTGGTGGGTTTCCATTCGGTGCCCAGCAGGAACTTGAGCGGGCCGATCTCAAAGATGGCCGGCAAGCCGTTGGCGAACAGGAACAGGCAGATAAGCGCCACCGCCAGGATGGACAGGCAGGCGCACAGCAGAAAGACCGCCTTCATCACCAGTTCCTTGATCTGACTTGTTTTCATTCCCATACCTCATTTCGTCCGCAAAGGCCCCCTCGGGGGAGGAGGGGGCCGGAGTTGGCAGTCTGCGGTTTACTGAACGTCCGCCCAGACGGTGGTCTCGCCGATGTAGATGCTCTTGATCTGCTCGACGGTCAGGTTGGCGGTAACGTTGGCATTGTTGACGACCACGGCGATACCGTCCAGCGCGATGGCGGTGGACTCGGCGCCCTGCTCCGTCTCGCTGTCCTTCAGTTCACGGGAAGCCATGCCGATGTCGCAGGTGCCGTCGATGGCGTAGTTGACGCCGGTGGTGGAGTCGGAAGTCTGCAGTTCGATCTCCGCGTCGGGGTTGACCGCCTTGTACGCTTCAATGAGCTTCTCCATGACGGGCGAGACGGAGGAAGAGCCGGCCACGACCACCTTGCCGGCGGGCTTGCTGCCCGCGTAAGGCGCAGCGTTCTCGTCGCCGATGTAGTGATTCTCGGTAATGACCGCCTGGCCTTCGGCGCTCATGATATAATCAATGAAATCCTGCGCCACCTCGGAAGTCTCGCCGCAGGTGACGATGTTGAAGGGGCGGGCCAGCGTGTAAGTACCGTTCTTGACGTTTTCGGCGCTGGCCTCAACGCCTTCGACAGTGACGGCCTTGATGCTGTCGTTCAGGCTGCCCAGCGAGATGTAGCCAATGGAGCTCTCATCGCCGGCGACAGTCATCATCACGTTGTTGGTGGAGTTCTCGGTCACGGCATCCACGGTGGTGTTGTCCACCTTGTTGCCGTCGGCGTCCTTGCTTTCCACGCCGGTCAGTTCAATAAAAGCGCCGCGGGTGCCGGAGCCGTCCTCACGGGAGACGACGGTGATGGGCTGGTTGACGTCGAATCCGCCGGCCGCCTCGCTGGCGGCGGAAACAGCCTCAGAGGAGGAGGAAACCGCCTCGCCGGAAGTGCTTTCGCTGGTGGAACCGCCGCAGGCAGCCAGGCTCAGCGCCAGGGAACCGGCGCAAAGCGCTGCAATGATACGTTTTTTCATAATGTTCTACTCCTTACTTCTTGTCCGCCCGTTCCTCGCGGCCGTGCCGCCGGGCGGCGAATTTGCTCTGTCCGTTTCGGAACAGCTTTATTGTATCGCTGCGGCGGCGGGCAATCGACCATAGCCCGGTACAATCGGGGTAAAACTCCGGTAAGGCGGGACGCCGTTTTGCAAAAAAACGGTAAAATCTGCAAAGGACCGGTAAGACGGCGGCAATCCCGGCCCTTCCGGCGCCGGGGCGCTCGTCCGCAAAGGCAAGGCGGCATCGTGGGGCGTCCCGTAAGAAGGGCTTCGCCTTCCGGTCCGGAAGGGGACCTGTACGATTTTACACAGATTTTACAAAACCTTTACTGCTTCTTGCTGTGCGCCCCGCCGGGGAATCCATTATAATAGAAAACGGTATGATGCGGTAAATTTGGCCGCGCCCGCCATTTGGGGCGGGGAATGGAAAATAAGAGAATGGAAGTGGACCCCGGTATGAGCATTTTCAATGTGTTCTCCCTGATGGGCGGCATCGCCATGTTCCTTTACGGCATGGATCTGATGGGCAAAGCGCTGGAACAGACCGCCGGCAACAAGCTGCAGGGCATTCTGAGCAAAATGACCGCAAGCCCCGTGCGCGGCCTGCTGCTGGGTATGGCCGTTACGGCGATCATTCAGTCCAGCGGCGCCACCACCGTTATGGCGGTCGGTTTTGTCAACAGCGGCCTGATGGAACTGCACCAGGCCATCGGCGTCATTATGGGCGCCAACGTGGGCACTACGGTCACCAGCTGGCTGCTCTCCCTTTCCGGCCTGGAAGGCGACAGTTTCCTCATCAAGATGCTCAACCCCAACGCCTGGGCGCCCATTCTGGGCCTGTTTGGCATTATCCTGTACAATGTCGGCAAGGACAAAAAGGACCGAAAGCGCGGCGTGGGCAAGATTCTGCTGGGCTTCTCCATTCTGATGGCCGGTATGAACATCATGTCCACCTCCATGAGTCCGCTGGCCGATGAGCCCTGGTTCATGGATCTGTTCCTGAAATTCACCAACCCGGTGCTGGGCGTCATCGCGGGCGCTGTGCTCACCGCGGTGCTGCAGTCCAGCTCGGCAGCCGTGGGTATTCTGCAGGCACTGTGCTCCACCGGTGCGGTCACCTACAGCGCCGCCATGCCCATCATCATGGGCCAGAACATCGGCACCACCATCACCGCGCTGATCTCCTCCGCGGGCGCCAACAAAAACGCACGGCGCACCGCCTTCGTGCATCTGTATTTCAACGTCATCGGCACGGTGATCTTCCTCACCGGCTTCTACGGTCTCAACGCTGTTTTCCACTTCTCCTTCTTTAGCGAGAGTGCTACCACCTTCGGCATCGCCATGGTGCACACGGTGTTCAATCTGGTCACCACCGCTGTACTGCTGCCATTCAACCGCCTGCTGGAAAAGCTGGCCATCCTGACGGTGCCCGACGAGAGGGACGATGCACCCGAGGAGAACGCCATTCTGGACGAGCGTCTGCTCTCCACCCCGTCGGTGGCTGTGGCGCGCGCCCAGATCGCCGCCGGCGATATGGCCGAGATCTGCCGCATCGCGCTGCTGCAGGCAATGGCCACCACCCGCAAGTGGGATGAGAAGCTGGCAGCCGACGTTTCCCATGAGGAGGACGGTGTGGACCATTACGAGGATGTGCTGGGCACCTACCTGGTCAAGCTGTCCATCAAGAACCTGTCCGCCGCCGACAACCGAACCGTCAACACCATGCTGCACACCATCGGCGACCTGGAGCGCATTTCCGACCATGCGGTGAACCTGGTCAAGACGGGACGGGAGATTCATGAGAAGGATGTCCATTTCAGCCGCGAGGCACTGGATGACCTGACCGTGCTGGAAGCCGCCGTACAGGACATCCTGAACCGCACGGTGGACGCCTACCAGAAGAACGACCTGTACGCGGCCTCCAAGGTGGAGCCGCTGGAACAGGTGGTGGACGGCCTGGTTCGCCAGGTCAAGACCCGTCACATCGCCCGCCTGCAGGCAGGCGCGTGCACCATCGAATACGGTTTTGTGCTGGATGACCTGCTGACCAGCTATGAACGCATCGCCGACCACTGCTCCAACGTGGCGGTGGCGATGATCGAGGTTGCCGAGGACAAGTTTGATACCCATGAATATCTGAACACCATCAAGAGCGGCGGCTCCTCCAAGTTTGAGGAACGGTACGAAAAATACCGTGGCCGCTATACCTTCCCCGAGGAGGAATATCATCAATCCGCCGCTCAGAAGGAAGACTGATCCCGAAGGAGCATTTGACCGATGATCTATATTGTTGAGGACGACGCCAGCATCCGCGAACTGGAACAGTACGCGCTGCAGACGAATCATTTTGAGGTACGGGGCTTTGCCGACGGACAGAGCTTCCGCGCCGCACTGCGGGAAACACTGCCCGAACTGGTGATCCTGGATGTGATGCTGCCCGACGAGGACGGATACCACATCCTGGGCACCCTGCGGGAAAATTCCGTCACCCGCAGCCTGCCGGTGATCATGGTAACGGCAAAATCCAGCGAGATCGACGTGGTAAAGGGGCTGGATCACGGGGCCGACGATTACCTGTGCAAGCCCTTTGGTATTATGGAATTTATCAGCCGGGTCAAGGCGGTGCTCCGCCGTAGTGCCGCGGCTTCAGGCGAAAAGCCCGACGTGCTGCGCCACGGCAGCATTGTGCTGGATGACATGCGCCACATCGTGACGGTAGACGGTGAGCCGGTGGAACTGACGTTCAAGGAATATTCGCTGCTGCAATTTTTTATGGAACATCCCGGCGAGGTTCTTGCCCGTGAGCGCATCATGAAACATGTGTGGGATACCGATGATCTGCTGGAATCCCGCACTATCGACATGCACGTGCGAACACTGCGCCAGAAACTGGGCGCGGCGGGCGACATGATCTGCACGGTGCGCAAGGTAGGCTACAAGCTGCTGCCCGAATCGGAGACCGGCCATGAAGCAACCTGAGAGCATGGCCCGGAAGATCCGCCGCTGCCTGATGCTGATGGGCGTGCTGAGCGTCGTGCTGACGGTGGTGATCATGGCGCTGCTGTTTCAGCGCGCGCAGGCCCGCAGCGCCGACCGTTCGCTGGAGCGCATCTGCGAGTCGGTGAGCGCGGGTTATACCGCCTGCGGCGGCGGGCCGGACAGCCTGGACACCCTGATTCCCGGCGATGGGCTGCGTTTTACGCTGATTTCGCCGGACGGCACCGTCGCTTACGACAATGTGGCCGTCAGCAGTGAAAACCACCTTTCCCGGCCGGAGGTACGCGACGCGCTGGAAACCGGCTGCGGCAGCGCCACCCGCCGCAGCGCCACCCGCGGGTATGAAACGCACTATTACGCCCTTCGCCTGGCGGACGGCAGCGTGCTGCGCGCGGCCGACGAGGTGACCAACATCTGGGGCGCTTACAACAATCTGCTGCCCATGATGCTGCTCAGCGGCGTGTTGGTGCTGGTGCTTGCGTTGTTTCTGTCCTATCGGTTCACCCGCCGGCTGGTGGGGCCGGTCAACCGTATGGCCGAACATCTGGACACCATCGACGCGGACGTTCCCTATGAGGAACTGATCCCGTTGGCCACCACCATCCAGTCTGACCGCAAATTGCGGGAAAACAACGAGGCCATGCGCCGGGAATTCACCGCCAACGTCAGCCATGAGCTGAAAACGCCGCTGACCAGCATTTCCGGTTACGCCGAGCTGATCGAAAACGGCATGGCCCGGCCGGAGGACATTCCCCTGTTTGCCGCCCGCATCCACAAGGAGACCAAGCGGATGATCGCACTGGTGAGCGACATCATCCAGCTGTCCGAACTGGACGGCATGCGCGGCGAAAGCTCTGCCGCGTTGGAGTTTTCGCCGCTGGATCTGTCCGAAGTGGTGAAGGACGTTGCCGCCAACATGACCATGAACGCCCGCAAGGCTTATATAACACTGCAGTGCCATGCCGATCCGGTGACGGTGCGCGGCAATCACGACCAGTTGACCGAGCTGGTGACCAATTTGTGCGACAATGCCATCCGCTACAACCGCCCAGGCGGCCATGTACTGCTGCGCTGCGGTACCGAGCCCGACGGCTCCCCCTGCCTGACCGTGGAGGACAACGGCATCGGCATCCCCAAGGAATCCCAGGCGCGGGTGTTCGAACGGTTTTACCGGGTGGACAAAAGCCGGAGCAAGGCCACCGGCGGCACCGGTCTGGGGCTGGCCATCGTCAAACACATCGCCATGCTTCACTCTGCCCGCATTGACCTGAAAAGCCAGGTGGGCACCGGTACCTGTGTCAAGGTGGTTTTTCCAAAAGGATAGGCAAACGCCCGTGCGGCCATGAACAGGCCCGGTAAAAACAGACAACAGAAAAAACGCCCCCTGTATAGGAAAATCAACCTATACAGGGGGCGTTCGTATGGTATGGGGCTGTTCAGCCGCACAGGCGTTTTTATTCATACAAACCGGCGCAGCGGCGTGCAGCGCAACAGCTTTGTAACCGCAAAACTGAGCGCAAACACCGCCAATGCCAGAAGCGGCAGCCACCACACCGGGGAATACTGATACGGGGAAACAGAAAACTTTCGAAGCATCAGCAAAAAGAACACATGTACCGCGTAGATCCCCATGGTGTTGGCGGAAACGGTTTCCGCCAGCCAGGCCGTCCTCCCCGTTTTTTCACGGTGGGACGACACCTGCTGCGCTGCAGCAAATACCGCAACGGCGGTCGCCGCCACACTGAGACTGCGCTGGCTGAGCCAGAAATCCGAAAAACAGCCGTCCAGGCAGCTCAGATACCAGGTAGCCGTCACGCTCCACACGGCACCCGCCGCCCCCAATCCATAGATCACGACGCGCTGCGTTTTCCGGGGCGGATTTTTGCGCATTTCGTATCCGGCCAGAAAATAGAACAGGTATCCTGTGTCCAGATAGCTGTTCTGCACCACCTCTGCCGTCCATTCCAGGCCGGGAATTCCCTCCAGCGCCGGCAACAGGATGGTACTGAAAAAGCAGACGCCCAACAGCAAACGCCGGGTATATTCCTCCCGGGTCGCCAAAAACAGCACCGGCAAGAGCACGAAAATGCCGCAGAGCATCCGAAGATACCACAAGTGAAATTCGCCCTGCACCACATTCTTCAAAAACGCCGGCAGATCTGGCGTTCCGTTGCGCAACCCCCGCAGCAGTGGAATTGCCGCGTAACACGCCGACCAGAAAATATAATCCCGCAGAAAGCGCAAAGCTCCCTTTTTCCCCGCCTGCCGGCTGTGTTCCATATCCGGTTGTTCCAGCGCCAGAAATCCGCTGATCATCAAAAACAACGGCACACACACACGGGCCAGACCGTTATACAGGTTGGACACATTCCATTCAAAGCAGCCCGGCTGCAATGCATTGATCTCCCAGGTGCACAGATGCCCCAGAACCACTCCATACATGCAGAAAGCACGCAATCGATCCAGAAAGGGAATTCTTTTCTTTTCCACCTTCATCCTCCCCGTTGCAAACCCGATATCACATCCCATACCCGGAAAGCGTCTTTCCCGCCTTTCGGATGCAAGCTTATTATATTCCCTTTTTTCCCGCTTGTAAATTGAGCGGTCTGATTTGCTTTTTCCCTGCGTGAACGATATAATTGGAATATTCACACAGCAAGGCAGGGGGGATCCTATGGGTATCCGGAACAGGCTGCCGGCCTTGGCCGGGCGGCATCGGTTTTTTGCAGCAGTAATCCTGATTCAGGTCATCTGGCTGTTGGCGCGCCTGGCGGCATGCTTCCAGCCGGTATACAGCGCCCAGTGGCCGGCACAGCAGCTGGAATCCGTTCAGTCCACATTGGCGGAGGCCGCGTCTGCAGACGGCAGGCGGGCTCTTGCCGCCGGGCAGGAATCCGCTCTGCAGGCACTGAAAAATGACGCCAATGCGGAAACCGGCGTCTCCTGGCTGCGCAGCGATCCCTGCGCACTGCCCGCCGGGCTTTACCGCTGTACGCTGAATTACACCAGCGATTCCGGTGCGCCCGGCGCCATCGGCTGCGAATGCACGGACGGCTCGGCACTCTGCCCGGTGCAGCAACTGGACGGCAGCGGGCAGACCTCTGTGCGCTGCTGGCTGTACACCGGCAGCAGCGGGGCAAGTTTCGTGGTTTACATGGACGATCCCTCGCTGACCGTTCAAAGTCTCTCGGTCGAGGAATTGCCCGGCTGGCGTTGGACACGGCTGTTTACGCTGCTTTTCCTGTTTGCGGCGGCTGATGCCCTCTGGCTGCTGCTGATGCCGGACGGCCCCTTCCGCCTGAACGCGCGGCGGCGCTGTATCCTGCTGTTTCTCTGCGGCGTCACGGCATTGGTCAGCCTGCCGGCGCTGTCGGGGTTTGCCGGCTACGGCGTCGATCTGGAATTTCATCTCGCCCGCATCAGCGGCGTTGCCGAAGGGCTGCGCAGCGGCCAGTTTCCAGTGCGCATCTATCCAGACGCCCTCAACGGCTACGGCTACGCCAGTCCGTTATTTTACGGCGATCTGCTGTTGTATTTTCCGGCGTCGCTGTACCTCGCCGGTTTTCCTTTGTACCAGGCCTACAACTGTTATGTGGTAGGGCTCAATTTGCTTACGGCCGTCATCACGTTCTGCTGCCTGCGCGGAATTTTCCGCAGCGGCTGGCTTTCGGCAACCGGCACCGCCCTCTATCTGACGGCCAGCTACCGTCTTTTTAACCTGTACTATCGTCCCGCGCTGGGCGAATTTTCCGCTCAGGCCTTTTTGCCGCTGGTTTTATATGGATTCTGGGCGCTTCTGGCGCCGGATGCCTCGCCCGCACAGCGCAGGCGTTGCTGGCTGCCGCTGATGTTCGGTTTTACCGGCGTCATCCAGACGCACATCATCTCCACGGAAGTCACCTCACTGGCTGCCGCGGTGCTTTGCCTTTGCTTTTTCCGGCGGGTGTTGCGCCGGGACGCGCTGCTTCCGCTTTTGAAAGGCGCGGGCGGCACCATCCTGCTCAATCTGTGGTTTTTGCTGCCGTTCCTCTCCATGATGGGCGGCGAATATCGCTGCACGGACACCGGTGTTCTGTTTGACGCAGGCGCTTACGCCCTTTCCCTGCCCCAGATGCTGACGCTTGGAAGTGACGAAATGGACAGTGTGCGCCTGGGCGGCGCGCTGGTACTGGGCGCCTTGCTGTATTTGCTGTGCCGCGTGCGGTGGCAGCAGCTTCCCCGGGCCGCCGGCCAGTTGGGGCTGGTGTGCAGCGTTGGCGGCGGCGCCGCACTGGTTCTTGCCAGCACGCTGTTCCCCTGGGACAGGCTGGACGAGCTTTTGGGGGACACCATCGCCCATTACCTGTGCGCAATCCAGTACCCTTTCCGCTGGCTGATCGTTGCCGCGCTGCTGCTGAGCGTCGCGGCGGTATGCGCGGTAGCCATCGTGCAGCATCAGCAGGGGCGGCGCGCGGCGCTGGCCTGCGCAACCGCGCTGTGCGCGTTGGGGTGTGCCGCCGCCTGGATGGACTGCGGCGTATACGTCCGCGGCACCTACGGGCGAAACCGAACCGGCAGCGCCGCCGAACTGACCCTGGGCGCCGCCGCAAGCGGTTTGGAATATCTGCCCGCCACTTTTGACGCGGACACCGCTGACACCGGCCTTCTGCCCGGCAACGCCCTGGTCGGCAAGGCCGAGCGCCGCGGGCTGGGTTACACCATTACGGCTTCCAATTCCACCGACACGAATACCAGCATTGAACTGCCGCTGACCTTCTACCCGGGTTACACCATCACGGCGAATACCGGCGGAGATCTTTCGGTGCAGCGCACCGAACATGCCGCGGTTGCCGTGGTTTTGGCGCCCGGTTACGATGGAACGTTCACCGTGGCGTTCCGGGAGCCGCGCATCTGGCGGCTGGCGGAGACGATTTCGCTGCTGTTTGCCCTGTGGCTGGCTTTTATGCCGCTGCACGTCCGTTTCCGCAGCAGGAAAGGCGGCACAAAATGAGAGATTTTCCCCTTTCCCGCCCGGCGCAGCGGACCGGAATGTTGCTGGGCGGCATCACAGCCTGGGTCTCCATGCTGGTTCTGACAGGCCTGGGCATCGGCGCACTGTTGTACACTTCGCGGTTTGACCCCACCACTTATGCGGAGGCGGTCACCATCTGCCGTCGATCGCTGCCTGCTGCGTTGGCGTTCTCTTTCCTGTTGGCACTGCCCTGCGCCGCCGCCGTCCGGCTGCCGGACGCGGTTCACCGTTTCGCGCCGGTCTGGGCCGGCGTTCTTACCACCTTTTGCGGCTGCCTCTGGACAGTAACGCTGCGCGCCCAACCGCGAAACGACCAGGCCTATGTATGGGAAATGGCCGTCGCGTTGGTGGAACACAATCCGGAGCCGTTCGCAGCGGACTACGCCGTCGCGTACCCGCACCAGTTCGGCGCGGCACTGCTGGCCTCTTTTCTGGTTCGGCTGTTTGAAACAAACGCCGTCCCCGCTTTCGGCATCTTCAACTCTCTGTGTGCTGGCGCCTGCGCCGCTGTACTGTGCCTTCTGGCCCGCGAACTGTGCGGAGAAGTACACGCCGGTACGGTATGCGGCGCACTTTGCCTGCTGTTTTGCCCGTTGGCATTGTATGCAGCCTTTGTGTACGGCACAGTATTTTCCGCCGCAGCATCCTTTTGGGCAATGTATGGCGCTCTCCGTCTTTGTCGTGGCGGCAGCATACAATGGTGGATTCCGGTTCTGGTACTTCTGCCGCTTGCCTGCGTCAGCTACGGCAACTCATTGATTTTTGCAGTTGCCGTATTTCTGCTGTTATTTTTTACCGGCCTGCTGCATGGACGGCACGGTATTTTCCGCCTCTGCTTTCCTGCCCTTATGCTGATCGCTCTGTGCGCTTTTTCCCCGGGTGCCTGCCGGGAATTCGTCTGCCGTCAGATGCAGGTCGCCTCCCCCTCCGGTATGCCGAAAACCGCATGGATCGCCATGGGAATCCACTCCTCCAATGGCGTCTGCGGTCCCGGCAGTTGGGACGGCAGCAACTGGGACCTGTTTTTCTCCAACGGCGCCGACTCCCGGGCCACACACATCGCAGCTGTGCAGAATATCCGGCAGTATTTGAAAGGGTACCGCGATGACCCGCACCGATTGCTGTTTTTTGCGGAGAAAACCGCCTGCCAATGGCTGGATCCCTGGTTCGGTGCGTTGACACAGAATTATGCACCCGATTCGGCCACCGCGCTTGCACCGGCGCAGTGGCTGTGCGTCGGTGCGGGGCTGCACCCGGTGCAGGGCATACTTACCGCCCTGCTTTCGATTTTCTATCTGGGCGCAGCCGCCGGAATTTTTCTGCTGTGGCGGCGTCTTCCTGACCGGCTGTGGCCGCAGCTGCTGCCGCTGTTGTTTTTGGGCGGTTTTGCGTTCCAGCTGATCTGGGAGAGCAAAAGCCGTTACTGTCTGCCCTTCGTGCTGGCGCTTTTGCCATTGGCCGCGGTGGCGGTCACCCGGCTGGGGCTTTGGCTGCCCGGCGTTCTTCGCCGGGCCATGCGCCGTTAGACCATTCTTTCGTTTACAGCCGCTCGGTCAGCGCACGCAGTTCCTTTGCTGCGGCGCGCACATCCGACTGGGCAAACAGTGCGCTGACCACCGCAACGCCGGCCAGTCCGCAGCCGCTGAGCTGCAGCAGATTCCCTTTTTCAATGCCGCCGATGGCCACCACCGGAATGTCCACCGCGCCGGTGACCTGGCGCAGCGTTTCGCGGGTAATGGGTCTTGCATCCGCCTTGGTGCCGGTGACAAACGCCGCGCCGCACCCCAGGTAATCCGCGCCGGCGGCCTGCGCCGCCAGTGCTTCGGCGGCGTTGTGCGCCGAGACGCCGAGAATTTTATCCGGCCCCAGCAGCGCACGGGCGTTGGCGGCAGCCATATCGCTCTGGCCCACATGCACGCCGTCCGCGCCGCATGCCAACGCCACCTGCACGTTGTCGTCGATCACAAAAGGCACCCCACGCGCGCGGCAAAGTCCTACAAGCTGCCGCGCCTCGTCCAGAAGGGCGGCGGAGTCCAGCGCCTTCTCACGCAGCTGCACAAAGGTGGCGCCGCCGTCGATGGCCGCCTCTACCTGGCTGTACAGTGTGCGCCCGGCAAGCCAGGCTCGGTCGGTCACTGCGTAAAGCCGCAGCTGCTGAGGGGATACTTTCATAGTTGTTCTCCTTTTTTTCTGCGTAATCTTTTACCAATATACCCCATTTGCCGTACCGGCGCAAGGCGGCATTGCTTGACAAATTGCCGCGTCTGGGGCATAATAATGTTCGAAATTCGGGAAAGGAGGTACGCTGCACGGTCAACACAGCGCCGCCCCGGCGTAACAGGGGCCCGGCAGAGGGGGAGCGCCCTGTGCCGCGGAAACAACAGCGAGGGAAGCCGTGTTCCGGCGTGAGAGGGGGCCAGTAAGCCCCGACCGAACGACGGGCTGCCGCCCGCCGCCCCCTGCGGGGAAGCTGTTCTGTGTATGTTCTGTACAGCGTCCCTCCGTCTTTTTATGTGAAAAAGGAGTGTTCCCGATGAAAATGAATTCTACCCGTAAGCTGGCCATTGCCGGCCTTCTGTGCGCTGTCGCCGTGGTGGGCAGCACCTTCTCCTTCCCGGTGTTCGGCAGCAAATGCGCGCCCGTGCAGCATATGGTCAACGTGCTGTGCGCCGTACTGCTCGGGCCCTGGTACGGTGTAGGCGTGGCTTTTGTGGCCAGCCTGCTGCGCAATCTGCTGGGCCTGGGCAGCCTGATGGCGTTCCCCGGCAGCATGTGTGGTGCGCTGCTGTGCGGCATCGTTTACCACAAAACCAAAAACCTGCCCGCCACCCTGGTGGGCGAAGTGTTCGGCACCGGCATCATCGGCGGTCTTCTGGCCTACCCCGTCGCGGTGCTGCTGATGGGCAAACCGGCGGGCAGCATCGCTTTCTATGCCTACATTGTGCCGTTCCTGGTTTCCACCGTCGGCGGCTCGGTGCTGGCCGGCATTTTGATTCTGGCGCTGAAAAAGAGCGGCGCCATCAGGCAGCTGCAAAGCTGAGCGAGGTTTTGGATCCATGACGCTTTCCGCCCCCATCGCGGCCCTGCGCGCCCGACGGCCGCTGGTACACTGTATCTCCAACATTGTCTCCGCCAACGACTGCGCCAACCTGGCGCTGGCCGCAGGGGCCAGTCCCATCATGGCTCAGGCCCCGCAGGAGATGGCGCAAATCAGCGCCGCCGCAGCCGCCGTGGTGCTGAACACCGGCACCCCCGACGAGGAAAAGTTTTCCGCCTGCCTGGCGGCAGGCCGCGCCGCCAACGCTGCGGGACGTCCGGTGGTGCTGGACCCGGTGGGCGTGGGGGCCAGTGAATGGCGGCTGGCACACATCCGCGCGCTGCTGGAAGAAGTGCGCCCCGCTATTGTTCGGGTCAATTACAGCGAGGCCGCCGCGCTGCTGGGGCAGACTGCCGCCGAACACGGCGTGGACAGCACCGCCCCCGCCGGGCAGGAACTGCCCGCACAGACCGCTTCCCGGTTGGCGGGCCGCCTTGGCACGGTGGTACTGCTGTCCGGTAACGGCGACGTGATCACCGACGGCGCCCGCATGCATACGGTCATGGGCGGCAGTGACCGTATGCGCCAGGTCACCGGCGCAGGGTGCATGCTGTCGGTATTGTGCGGCGCGTTCGCAGCCGTTGAACCGGACGCTTTTGAGGCCGCTTGCCTGGCCGCGCGGTTTTGGAAACTGTGTGCCGCCAAAGCGGAAACGCAGACCGCCGCGCAGGGCGCCGGAAGTTTTCACATCGCCCTGCTGGATGCTGCCTCGCTGCTGACCGACGAGGAATTGTCCGCCTTTTGCTGAGGACATTAAAAGAGCGCCCCCGATACCGGGGGCGCTCTTTTTTATCAATCAGCCGTTGACGAATTCCGTCACCGCTTTGGCGATCGGCTCGGCGGTCAGACCAAAGTCGGCCAGAACCTCCCACGCGGGGGCCGAATAGCCGTAGGTGTCGTTGACGCCGATGCGCTTGACGGGCGCGGGGTAGTGCTCGCTCAGGCAGCTGCAAACCGCATCGCCCAGACCACCGATGATGCTGTGCTCCTCAACGGTGACCACCTTGCCGCACTCCTTCGCGGCCTTGATGACCAGTTGCTCATCCAGCGGCTTGATGGTGGGCATATTGATGACGCGGGCCTGGATCCCCTGCGCCTTCAGCAGCTCGGCGGCTTTGCGCGCCTCGTTCACCTCCAGGCCGGTGGCGATGATGGCCACGTCGCTGCCCTCGGTGATCTCCTCGCCCTTGCCGATCTCAAAGTGATAGTTCTCGCTGTCGTGGAACACCGGCACGGCCAGACGGCCGAAGCGCAGGTAGACGGGGCCGTTCAGCTCGTAGGCGGCACGCACAGCGGCGCAGGCCTCCACATCGTCGGAGGGGCAGATCACCGTCATGCCGGGGATGGCGCGCATCAGCGCAAAATCCTCGCAGCACTGGTGGGAAGCGCCGTCCTCGCCCACTGACAAACCGCCGTGGGTGGCGCCGATCTTGACATTCAGGTGGGGGTAGCCGATGGTGTTGCGCACCTGCTCGAACGCGCGTCCCGCCGCGAACATCGCAAAGCTGGAAACAAAAGGCACATAGCCGCAGGTGCTCAGGCCGGCAGCCACATTGACCATGTTCGCTTCGGCAATGCCGCAGTCAAAGTGGCGGTCGGGGTACTTTTTCTGGAACATGCCGGTCTTGGTGGAAGCCGCCAGGTCGGCGTCCAGCACCACCAGGTTATCGTGTCCTTCGTCGGCCAGGGCCACCAGCGTCTTGCCGTAGCTGTCGCGGGTGGCAATCATCTTGGTATCTGCCATATCAGTGCTTTACCTCCTCTTCCAGCCGGGCGTAGGATTCGTTCAGTTCCTTCATGGCGGTGGCGTACTCGGCGTCGTTGGGGCCTTTGCCGTGCCAGTCCACCGCGTTTTCCATAAAGCTGACGCCCTTGCCCTTGACGGTGCGCAGCAGAATGCAGGTGGGTTTGTCGCTGGCGGCTGCGTCATGGAACATGGCGAATGCCTGCTCCAGATCTTTCATGGAGTTGCCGTTGCACACGATGGTATTAAAGCCGAAGGCATCCATTTTGGCGTCCAGCGGCTCGCTGCTCATGACCTCTTTGGTGGGGCCGTCGATCTGAAGGCCGTTGACGTCCACCATAATGCACAGGTTGGACAGCTTATAGTGGGAAGCAAACATAAAGGCTTCCCAGCACTCGCCTTCCTCGATCTCGCCGTCGCCCAGCAGCGTGTAAACGCGGGCGTCGCTACCCTTCATACGCTGTGCCAGCGCCATGCCGCAGGCGGTGGAAACGCCCTGGCCCAGGCTGCCGGTGCTCATATCGATACCGGGCACGGTATTCATATTGGGATGGCCCTGCAGGTAGCTGCCCTTGTGGCGCAGCGTCTGCAAATCTTCCACGGGGAAGAAGCCGCGCTCGGCCAGCGCCGCATACAGGCCGGGGGCGCAGTGGCCCTTGCTGAGCACAAAGCGGTCGCGCCCATCCCACTTGGGGTTGGCAGGGTCGACGCGCAGCTCACGGAAATACAGATAGGTAAACACATCTGCGGCGGAAAGGCTGCCGCCAGGGTGCCCGCTTTTGGCGGCGTGAGTGCCTTCGATCACGCCCATGCGCACGCGGGTCGCTGCCAGCTTCAGCTGCATCAGTTCATCCTTAGTCATGGTTTATCCTCCGTCTATTTTCACAAAACGTTCCTTCAATATTATACACAATTACCAGTTCAACGCAACCCATTTTTTACAAAAATCTCTCTTGTTCGCTCTTTTTCTTTTTGGTCAAAGTGTGCAAAACCGTCTTTAGAACGCTTCGCAGGCAAAAACCGTCGCGCCTGCGGCCCTGGCGGCTGCAAGGCCGGGCGCCGAATCCTCAAAAATGATGGTTTCCTGCGGCGCAGCGCCAAAAAACTCCATTACCTTGCGGTATCCTTCCGGGTCGGGTTTGGTTTTTGTCACGTCCTCCTGGGTCAGGATGCGCTCAAACCAGTCCAGGCACTGAAAGTACTGCAGGATCTCAGTGGCATTTTTCCGGCTGCCGGTGGTCACCAGCGCCAGATGGTACGCCGGCCGCATCGCCTGCAAAACGGCAAACAGCCCCCTGTTTCTGCGCGCCGCATCCAGGCATTCGGCATACAGCGCCTTCTTGCGGTCGTGCACCCGTTCCACCGCCTCAGGCGCAGGGTCGCCGCCCATCAGCGGACGCAGAAAATCCTTATAGTACCCGCCGTTGCAATGCGCGGCGTAGTATTCGTCCGTCACCGTAAAGCCCTGCTCTGCCAGTGCACGGCGGTAGCTTTCGGCGTTCACCGACACGGTGTCAAACAGCGTGCCGTCCAGATCGACGATCACAAGCCCTTTCCGGCCGTCCTTCATTTACCATTCCTCCCCGTACCAGCGGTCGATGTCGTTGGCCACCATCAGCAGCCCGGCGTAAAACATGGGCGCGCGCTTTTTGTCCCTGGAAAGTTTGTAGGGCATCAGTCGGAGCCAATGGATCAACTCATGGGCAAAGATGCTCTGCACCTGCCGGGCGGTATAGCGTGCTTCCAGATCGGCGCGCACGGCGGAAAACAGCGCATCGTAGGCGGCCGAGCGGGTAAAGGCAAAGTCGATGCGGTTTTCCTGCACGGTGCAGCGGGGCGTCATCATCAGGAACTCATAACCGCCGTGCAGGCTTTGCAGCAGTTTGCCGAAATCCAGGAAGGGGCTGTCGTGCACATTGCCGGTGTTGGGGTCGATCAGGTACCAGTTTTCCCCCTCTTCCGCATCGGTGCGGCAGATGATATTCTCAATGGTCAGATCGCCGTGAATCTCGGCAATGGGGTCGCCGGCAAACAGCGCCCGCAGTGCATCATGATCGAACAGATGGCCCAGGGCGCCCAGATTTTTGTAGGCCACGCCGTTCACCCACACCCGGTCGTAGCCCCAAAGCTCCCGCAGCGTGCGGGATTCGCGGATCTTTTCCAGGTTGGCATCCACTTTTTTGTCCAGGTATTCCTCCAGCGCGCCGGGTGTTGCCGCCCGCGCCGTGGGGGCGTACAGGCAGCGGTCCAGCGTGGTGAGCACCTGGCGCAGAATGGCGGCGCTTTTTTCCACCGGGTTGGAGTGGATGTACCGGAACATGCCCACCGCCGTGGCGGCGTAATCCATATCGTACCAGCAGTATCCCTCCCCGGTACCGCTGCGCAGAATATGGCACAGCGGCAGCCGGCCCCCGTTGCGGCGCAGCCAGTCCAGCTGTTCGGCCAGCTTGTCCCCGTCCGCGCCGAAGGCGTACTTGCGGTAGAAGGTATCCTGCTCGTCCATACACAGCATGGTGGTGGCGTTGGAACCTGCCGAGTAATCCTGCAGAATGGTAATGTTCTGGTTGATCTCGATAAATTTGGCCACATAGCTTTTGTTCTGAAGCCCGAAATACTGGCTCAGGAACGCGCTGCGGTCGCCGGGGTCGGCCTGGGGCAGCAGGTTCAGGTAGCTTCCCTGCGCGGGCGCGGGGGCCGCCATGCGGTTCAGGCCGCCGCGCACCTTTTCCGGCAACAGCGTAACGGCAAACATCACTGCCAGCGGCAGCAGATACCAGGCCAGCATCATCACGCGGGCGGCCGCACAGTCCGGCAGCTGGGCCGTAACGCCCAGACTGGTGACATCCACGCTCTCGCGTCCGAACAGCATGGTGAACACCTCCACCATGCCGAAGCCGTCCAGCCCGGCCACACCGCGGATGGCGCAGGCCAGCAGGCTGTAAGAACCCAGGTAGGCCGTCCACATCAGCAGGGTGTTGAGCAGCAGCCGGCCGATGTGCACCCGGCGCAGGTCTTTGAAGGTGTTGATCAGGCTCCAGCAGAACACCATACCGTCCAGCCGCAGCGTATCGTTGAAGATACTGCACACCGCCAGGCAGATTTTTTTGAGCCTATCGCGTACCGGCGCCAGCGACACCACCGCCACCAGCACCACCAGCACCAGCGAAACGACCAGGTAAAAGCCGGATGCGTCCGCCGCGCGGCTGCCGCCCAGGCCCAGCGCCCGGAACACGCCGAAGCACAGCGCCACGATCCACACGTCCAGGAACCGGTCCATAATGACCGTGGCCAGCGCGAAGCCGGTGCCGCTTTTCATGCGGCGCCCGGCATAGACGGCGCGGAACACATCGCCCACATGGAAAGGCAGCAGAAAATTGACGGCATAGCCGCCCGCCATGCCCTGAAGCAGGCCGCGGCGGGCGGGCCGCTCATAAATGCGGATAAACTGCTCCCACCGCAGCAGGCGGAACAGGTGCCCAAGCAGCACCAGCCCCACGGAGCCCAGCAGCAGCAGCAAAATGATTGACGTCCCCAAGGCGATCATTCCCCTAACAGTTCAAATGCGGCCCGGTGTTCGGGACGTTCGGCGGCAGCGTATTCCGCCGGAGTGCCGAAGGGCAGATGCAGGTCGGTGGCAAGCCCGCGCACCTTTTTGCCCCGGGCGGCCATCACGTTGTAAATGCCGGAGACAAAAAACTCCTTGTATTCACAGTTTTTCAGGTAGACGCCGCAGGCCTCGGTGTACACGGCCCGGTCGCGGAAATAGTATGCCCCGCAAATGGCATCCCGGCTGACCACCTGCTTTTCCACCGTGCGGCAGACGTTGCCGTCCGGCCCGTATTGCAGGTAGCTGTACGCCGGCGAGTCGGAGGGGAAGGTCAGCAGCGCGCCGTCCGGCCCCGACGCAAAATCGCCTGCCCGGCAGAAGTTGTTGAAAGCGGTGCAGCAGAACAGATGGTCGCAGTCATTGAACAGCAGCGGCTCGCCCTCCGGCAGGCTCTCGGCCCCTTTCAGGCAGGTGACGGCGGCGCCGGCGGTCACTTCCGGCAATACCACAAAGCGGGCGTCCGGATAATAACGGCGGATCGCGTTTTCAATGTCGAAATCGCGCACATGCTCCTTTAGCACCACAAAGGTGATGTCGGCGCAGTCCACAAACCTGGCCACCGACTGAGTGGCCCAGTAAAAGAACGGTTTTCCGTTGATTTCGATCAGCGGCTTGGGCATGACGAAGCCGTTTTCAAAAAACCGGCTGCCGCGTCCCGCCATCGGCATTACCAGATGCAGTTTTGCCATCTCAGCATTCCTCCGCGTCACGGGCGGCCAGCATGGCGCACTCCGCTTCGATCACACGGCGCAGTCCCTCGCGGATGTCCACCCGCGGCTGCCAGCCATACAGTTCTTTGGCGTGGGCATTGTCGCACAGGCTGTACTTGTTCACCTCATGGTCCAGAATTTCCGGCTTGATGCCGTAGGCTCCGCCGTACAGTTCGGGATACTTGGCCCAGTAATGGGCGGTGGGGCAGTATTTGGCCTCGATGTCCTTGCCCATCAGTACGCAGGCAATCGCGTACAGCTCCCGTACCGAATAATTCTGGTTGCTGGAAACGTTCACCGCGTCAAAGCCGGGGCGGTCCCACACGCGCAGCGCCAGGTCGATCAGATCATCCACATAAATGTAGTCCCGGCGCTGGTTGCCGTCGGAGTGGAATTCCGGCGTGCGGCCGTAATACAGCTCGCGGATCATGTAGCCCACAAAGGGCGGCTGCTTGCGCAGACAGTCGATGTGGGGGCCGTACACATTGGCAAAACGCAGGCAGGTCACGTTCATACCGTAGGTATCGGCAAAGCTCTGGCAGAAGCGTTCCCCGCAGTATTTCGTGTTGGGGTAGATGAGGGTGGGCGGATTGAAACGATGCTCCACGGTGGGGAACTCCGTCTCATTCTCATACATGGCGTTGGTGGATGCCTGGATCACATGCCGGACTCCGGTGCGTCGGCTCAGTTCCAGCACATGCACCAGTCCCAGCGTGTTGACCGACACGGCCTCCACCGGGTCGCTCTGGCAGTCAGGCAGCGGCGCAATGCCGGCGATGTTGTAGACGATGTCAAACTGTTCGCGCTCAAAAAGAGCCGCCATGCCCTCCCGGTCGCGGATATCCATGTTCAGGATCTCCGGCCCGAAATCGTGGTCGGCGAACCGCACGTTGTCCGCCTTGCCGTAGGAGAAGTTGTCCACGCCCACAACGGTGTGACCCTTCGTCCAAAGGGTATGCATCAGCTGGCCGCCGATAAACCCTGCGGCGCCCGTTACCAGAACTTTCATCGGTTTGAATCCTCCTGTCCTTCGTCCGCCTGTGCGGCGGCCTGTCTCAGTGCTGCAAATTGTCCGCTACCACCCGGTAGCTGTAAGTTTCGATGGTTTTTTCCCGCCATTCCTTTTCCACAAAGGCGCGGGGACTTTTCAGGTACTGGCCGCACAGCTTCAGCAGGCTGATGGCAAAACTGGTCAGCTTGTTGTTGGAAACCTGATCCTCCTCCCGCCAGCTGATGGGGAAAAACAGCAGTTGCTGGCGGTAATGGCAAAGCGCCAGGATCATGCAGTCGTTGAAATACAGCGTGTCGGGGAAGGTCTTGTAGTAGCCGTTTTTCAGGCTGCTTACCCGGTAAAGGTTCAGCCCGCTGCCCAGGTCGGTAATTTTTTTGCGCGCCACCAGGCTGAACAGCAGGTTAAAGCCATAGTTGCCCGCCACCCGCAGTGCGCTGTACCCCCGGATGCGGCTGCCCTTCATAAAGCGGGAGCCCAGGCAGCAATCGTATTTTTTGTACGCGCCGGAATGTACCAGCGGCAGCAGGTCGCGGATGTCGCCCTGATCGTCGCCGTGCAGCACCACCAGATAGTCATAGCCATGCTCGGCCGCATAGCCGAACGCCACCTTGTGGCTACCGCCCAGGCCGTAGTTTTCATCGTTGCGCAGCAGGCGCACCGGCGCGGCCGGATGCGCCGCCATCCAATCCTGCACGGCCTGCTCGGTGCCGTCGGTGGCACGGTTGTTCACCACAATACAGTCGGCCCCCAGCGCCGCCACCTGCGGGTCCAGCAGCTGATCCAGCACGCGGGGCACCTGCTTTTCGCAGTTGTAGGCCGGAATAAACACCAAAAATCTGTCCGCCATGACTTTCTCCTTTTTCTGTGGCCGCGCTGACGCCGGCACATAGTCATACAGTATTATTATAATAGCATCGGGGAGCCGGTACAAGGCCATTGCCCCTCCCTGCGGGATTTTTTGCGTTTTTTTGGACGAAGGGGTTGACAAGCGCAGAGCGCCGCGCTATAATCCTACTAAACCGATATGAAATTAAGAATTTCAAACCGATGATACCATTCATGATAGAGGAGGAACCGTTATGAGCAAAATTTATACTTCCGCCGACCAGCTGATCGGCCGCACCCCGCTGTTGGAGCTGTCCCACATTGAGAAAGAGAATGACCTGCAGGCCCGCGTGCTGGCCAAGCTGGAATATTTCAACCCGGCCGGGTCGGTGAAGGACCGCATTGCCAAAGCTATGATCGACGACGCCGAGGCCAAGGGCCTGCTGAAGCCCGGCTCCGTCATCATTGAGCCGACCTCCGGCAACACCGGCATCGGCCTGTCGAGCGTGGCGGCCGCGCGCGGCTACCGCATCATCATCGTGATGCCCGAGACCATGAGCGTCGAGCGCCGCCAGCTCATGAAGGCCT
>JBJEYG010000223.1:0-6316 GCA_051886555.1 Gemmiger sp. | reverse complement strand
GAATTGCGCGGCGCGGACTTTGTCAGCCAGCGCCCCGATACGGATGCGGACATCCAGCGTTATTTCAAGGACAATGATCTGCGGGTCAATACCCGCTGCTATGTGATCGACGACGAGTCCACCGTGGCGATGGTTGCCTGCGGGCAGGGACTGGCGATCATGCCGGAATTGATTTTCAAACAGCAGTACCGCCCCGGCAGTGTGCAGATCCTGCGGTTGGAGCCGTCCTCCTGCCGGATCATCGGCCTGGCCTGCCTGGACAAAAACAGTCTGTCTCCAGCGGCCCGGCAGTTCTGGCGCCAGGCGGGCGGATTTGCCGGCGCACTGTAAAATGCTTTGCAGCCTGTTCGGTTCGTGGTATAATCAAAAATCAGGGCAGTTGTACGCTGCCTGATGCAGTGAAGGGGGGATCCGCGTTGAGCGCCGATCTTCATACGCATAGTACCTTTTCCGACGGATCCACACCGGCCGGGATCCTGCCGTTTCTTGCGGCGGGTGCTGGGCTGAACCGTTTGGCCGTCTCCGACCACGATTCCATAGCAAGTGTCCGGTACGCCTACGCGCACCCCGAACAAAACGGCGTGCGGCTGGTACCTGCCACTGAGCTGACCGGCTACGATTACCGGCGGGAACACCGGGTACATATTTTGTGCTACTGGCCGGATGACTGTGCTCCACTGGCGGAGTATGCCGCCGAAATGGGCCGTCGCCGCAAGGAGGCCATGTTGCAGAGCTGCGCGGAATTGGAGGCCATCTGTCCCCAGTTTCGAACCGAGGAAGCGCTGGAATACGCCAGAGACAGCGGCACGCTGTACAAGGCACATGTGATGCGCGTTCTGTGGCAGTATGGACTGTCAGACGGTATGTACAACAATGTTTATCGCAGCCTGTTCGCGCTGCAGCCGGTGCGCGGCAAAATTCTGCATACCCCGCGGTACGAACCTGTAGAAAAGATCCTGGACCTGGTACGGGTCTGCCGCGGTGTGGCGGTGCTGGCACATCCCAGTGTTTACCATAGCATGGAGCTTGCCCGGGAACTGTTCGCCGCTGGGAAACTGGATGGCGTAGAGATCGAGCACCCCCGAAATACGGCCGAGGATAAAGCCGAGCTGTGCGAACTGGCGCAGCGGTATGACCTGATTGTAACCGGCGGCACGGATTATCACGGGCTGTACGCCAATACGCCCCGCCCGGTGGGCACCTGTGTGACCACGGACGAAATGGCAGACCGAATTGAAGCGCTGGCGAAACAGCGCAAACACCAATTGTGACAAGAAAAGGAGCGTTTCCCATGACCTATACATATCGCAACCGCGGCACTTGTTCCGTGATGACCGAAGTGGAGCTGAACCCTGACCATACCATCGAACGTGTGACGGTAATGGGCGGCTGCAACGGCAACCTGAAGGGCATTGCCCAACTTCTCAAAGGAATGAAGGCCGAGGATGCCATTGTCCGGATGGAGGGCACCACCTGCGGCAGCAAACCGACTTCCTGCCCCGATCAGATCGCCCAGGCGCTCAAGGGCGCGCTGGAGCGGATGTAACGGCTCGTGCGCCTGAAACGGTTTGCCCGCGCAGCGGCAGGCTGCGTACTGTTTTTGCTGCTGACGCTGTTGGTGGGCAAAGCGCTGGATTTTGCACTGACCGATGACGTGCATTCCTATTCCCGCATCATGTTGGAGGAACTGTACGCCAGCGAAGGCACCGTTGATACGCTGTTCCTTGGTTCGTCCCACAGCTACCGCAGTTTTGACCCTGAGCTTGCGGATGCGCTGCTGGGGGTGCATTCTTTTAATGCGGGAAGCAGCCAGCAAATGCCGGACGGTTCCTATCACATGCTGGTGGAAGCGGGGGAGAGCAACCCGCTTCGCACCGTTTATCTGGAATGCTTTTTCGCAGGCTATATACAGCAGAAATCCAGCAATGTGCCGCTGGCATGTTATCTGCTTACCGATTATATGCGTCCTTCCGCCAATAAGTACAGTTATCTGCTGGAAATGGGCGGACTGGCAGCATTGGCGGACGATTTTCTGCCGGCACGACATTCCATTGCCAGCCCGGAAGAATTGCCCGGGCTTTGGCGTGCAAAGCTGACGGATGCCTATGAGCCGGGCAATTACCGGTATGTGACCTATCCCGGCGAGGAGGAGTACCGCGGCAGGGGATTTGTGTATACCTGCGGTACGCCGCCCTACGGGTTTGATGCCATCGCTTCCATTGACGAAGCGCAGCCGGTCTCGGAATTCGGGCAGGAATATCTTAACAAAATTACCGGCTACTGTGCTGACAACGGAATTCGGCTGGTGTTGGTCACCGCGCCGCTGCCGTCGCAGTTTGCAGCCAATACCCAGGGGTATCAGGCTTATGTGGACTGGATGGCTGCCTACGCCCGACAAAACGGCCTGGAATACTGGGACTTTACACTGTACAAGGATGCGGATGCGCTGAATTTGAGCTCCGAGGATTTCCAGGATGCCCACCATCTGAACGGTCAGGGCGCCGGGAAATTTACCACGGTGTTCTGCGGAGTGGCAACGCGCTCCGGCGCAGGGCAGGACGTGAGCGGTGAGTTTTACACCACGGTGGAGGAAAAACTTGCCCTTGCGCCGGACGGCACCTACACGGGCTGAAACCATCTGCCGGAAAGGAAGCAGGAATGTTCACAAAACTGTATTTTCTGCCTGCGCTGGCGGTTTCGGTGGTCTGCTGGTACCTGACACCGCCAAAACGGCGCTGGGGGATTGCATTGGTATTCAGCGCGGTGTTTTACCTGCTGCTGAACGCCGCCGGATTACCGTGGCTGTTGCTTTCGACGGCCTTTGTCTGGCTGTCGGCCAGGCAGCTGGCGAGTGCGCAGGGCACGGTACGGCGCATCTGGTTGTTGCTCGGTGCGTCGGGAGCGCTGCTGCCGTTTGTTTGCCTGAAATATGTGGCTGTGTGGGCGGCCACCGGGTGGGCGGCGCCGCTGGGCATTTCCTATTATTCTTTGCAGCTGGCAGGCTATCTGTTTGACGTGGAAAAAGGCCGCATCGCGCCGGAACGCCGGTATGCCCGGTTGCTGTGTTATGCCATGTTTTTCCTGTCCATTGTGCAGGGGCCTTTTAACCATTATGACGCGCTGATGCTTCAGATGGAACAGCCGTTGCGGGCAAACCGGCAACGCATCACGTTTGGTCTGCAGCGCATGGCCTGGGGCTATTTCCAAAAGCTGGCGGTGGCGGACCGTCTTGGCCCGGTGGTGGATTCCATCTTTGCCAATTATACGGTACGGGATTCCTCGCAGCTGATTTTCGGTGTGGTGGCATACAGCATTCAACTGTATGCGGATTTCGCAGGGTATACAGATATTGCGCTGGGGGCTGGCGAACTGTTTGGGCTGACCTTGCCGGAAAACTTTGGCCGCCCGTATCTGGCGCAAAGTGCGCCGCAGTTCTGGCGGCGCTGGCATATGTCGCTGTCCTTCTGGTTCCGGGATTATGTGTACATTCCGCTGGGCGGTAACCGGTGCAGCCTCGGCCGTCAGATGCTCAATCTGCTGGCCGTATGGGTTCTGACCGGGCTTTGGCACGGCGCGGGCAGCAGTTTTGTGGCGTGGGGGCTGTACTGGTTTCTGGTTCTGGCAGCATCACGGCTGTTGTTCCGCCGACGTCAGAAACCCGGAAATTTGCTTGTGCAGATTCTTCGCGCGGTGCGCACTTGCTGCATTGCCGGTTTTGGCTGGCTGCTTTTCCGGGCGGATTCGCTTGCGCAGGCGGCAGATTACATCCGCTGTGCGTTGACATCGCCGGGGCATCGGGTGTTCACCAATTACTGGGAGATGCGACTGACCAGCCGGTATGAGCTGCTGATGCTGTTCGCCGGCATTGCGGCGGTGGTTCTGGTGGATGCGCTGCATGCCCGTGGGCATCACCTGCGCCGGGAACTTGCAGCCCAAAAGATGCCGGTGCGGTGGGCGGTGTACCAGTGTGCCCTGTGGGCGTTTCTGTTCATGGGTGTCTTTCTTTCGTCCGACTCGGGCAGTTTCCTGTACGCCCGCTTCTGAATCCGTATAAAAGCCCCCGTGCCGTGCGCCGGATCGCGCATGGCACGGGGGCTTCAGTCATTTTTACAGCAGGTTCACGCCTGCGCTGCGGCAAACGGCCTGAGTGTTCTCATCCCACAGGCTTACCTGCACCTCGCCGATGTGGGCTTTTCCCAGCAACAGCATGCACAGACGGCTCTGGCCAATGCCGCCGCCCATCGTCAGCGGCAGCTCGCCTGCCAACAGCGCCTTGTGGAAGGGCAGCTCCGCACGCTCAGGGCAGCCGGCCTCGTCCAGCTGAGTGCGCAGGCTGTCGGCGTTTACACGGATGCCCATGCTGGACAGCTCAAGTGCGCAACCCAGCGCCTTGTGCCAGAACAAAATATCGCAATTCAGTTTCCAGTCATCATAGTCGGGGGCGCGTCCGTCATGTTTCTGGCCGCTTGCCAGTTTCCCGCCGATCTGCATGATGCACACCGTTTTGTGTTGGCGGGTGAACAAGTTTTCCCGTTCTTTGGGCGTTTTGTCCGGATACAGATTTTCCAGTTCCTGCGTAGTGATAAACGTTACGCTGCGGCAAAGCTCGATCTTTTTCAGTTCCGGGAACTTCCAGCGCAGCTCGTCGGCGGTGCCGCACACGGCGTCCACAATGTCGCATACTGTCTCGCGCAGATACTCCAGTGTGCGCTGCCTGTCGGTGATGACTTTTTCCCAGTCCCACTGGTCCACATAAATGCTGTGCAGGTTATCCAACTCCTCATCACGGCGAATGGCGTTCATGTCGGTCACCAGGCCCTGGCCGGGGTGAAACCCGTACTTGCCCAGCGCGTAGCGCTTCCACTTGGCCAGGCTGTGCACCACCTGCGCCTCGCAGCTCATGCAGGGAATGTCAAAAGCGACGGGGCGTTCCACGCCGTTCAGGTCGTCATTCAAGCCGCTGGCGGCATCTACGAACAGCGGCGCGGTCACACGCTTGAGATGCAGCGCGCTGCATAGCTTCTCCTGAAAAATCGTTTTGATCAGGCCGATGGCTTTCTGGGTGTCATACAATCCCAGAAGCGATTCATAGTTTTTCGGTATTGCAGTTTTGGACATGTTTTTCCCTCTTTCCCTTGGTGCGGAGCCTTTTGGCTGCGCCGCGTTCAAACACCTGTGTCTATTATAAAACGGCAGGCAGGCGCTGTCAATTTGCGGCGAAGGTTCGGCGGCAGACAGTCGAAAAAGCGGGAGACAAAAATCCGGCGGCGGTTTTGCCCGCTTTCGATGATTATTTGCGCCCGGCGCGCCTATACTTCGATTGTGGATACCACCAAGGGGGAAAACGACATGCTGCATCACTTCAAAGGTCTTTCGCGCAGTGCCTGCGCTACGGTTGCCGCGGCGCTGAAGCTGGCGGGTGGCCAGGGCTACACCAACGCTGACACCGGGCACATTCTGCTTGCCATGGTGCGGTCGGAGCGTGGCGCGGCGGCGGATTTTTTGCGCCGGCGCAATATTACGGAGTCTGCGCTGGCGGGATGTGCCGCCCAGCGTACAGGCGGCGGTACCCCCCGCCGCCTGCGGGACAGTGCTCTTGCCCCCGAAGCGCGCAAAGCACTGGAATTCGCTGTGCTGGGGGCGCACGCGGCCCGCGCTTCACGGGCGGAGAACGAACATCTTTTGTGTGCCATGCTGGAGGATTGTTCCTGTACAGCCAGCGTATGGATTGCCTCGCTGGGGGTGGAGGTGGCCCAGGCTGCGCGGGAATGCAGGCAGCTTTCCGGCCAGCTGGTGCTGCCAGCCGCACCCCGCATGACGACCGTGCGTAATGGCCGCCCCAGCGAGAAATACGGCCGGGATCTGACCCGTCTGGCCCAGGAAGGTCAGCTGGATCCGGTGCTTTGCCGGGATGACGAGCTGGATCGAATGGTGGAGATCCTCTGCCGCCGCCAGAAAAACAATCCCTGCCTGTTGGGGGAACCTGGCGTGGGCAAAAGTGCACTGGCCGAAGCGCTTGCCCAGCGAATTGTACTGGGCAATATCACGGCGTCTCTGCGCGGGAAACGGGTGTTGGCGCTGGATATGGCCGCCATGGTGGCAGGCACCAAATACCGCGGCGATTTTGAGGAGCGGTTCAAAAATCTGCTGGAGGAGCTGTACCGAGACCGTTCCACCATCCTGTTTATCGACGAGATTCATGTGATTGCGGGGGCAGGCGCGGCCGAAGGGGCCATTGACGCTGCCAGCATCCTCAAGCCGATGTTGGCCCGCGGAGAGATCCAGCTGATCGGCGCCACCACACCGGAGGAATACC
>JBJEYG010000222.1:0-6396 GCA_051886555.1 Gemmiger sp. | reverse complement strand
GAAGCGCGAACCCAACCCCCTGCAGGCGGTGATGGAGGAGATCGACGTCTTTTACCGGCTGCTGGACGAATATCCCCGGCTGATGCAGGTGAAAACGCCCGCCGACGTAAAAACCCTGGAACTGGGCGGGCGCATCGGCGCCATGCTCACGGTGGAGGAGGGCGGCGTCTGCATGGACAGCCCCGGCGTACTGCGCGATCTGTACCGTCTGGGCGTGCGTATGATGACGCTGACCTGGAACTATCCCAACGGACTGGCGCAGCCCAATGTGATGCCCGGCAGCGACGGGGCGGCGTGGCCGCGCCCCGCCAACACCACCGGCGGCCTGACCGAAACCGGTCGGGAATTTCTGACGGAGATGGAGCGGCTGCACATGCTGGTGGACGTATCCCACCTGTCGGACGCGGGGTTCTGGGATGTGGTGCGGGACAGCAGTCGGCCGTTTGTGGCCAGCCATTCCAACGCGCGCGCCCTCTGCCCCCATGTGCGCAACCTGACCGACGACATGCTGCGCGCCATGGGGGAGCGCGGCTGCCTGGTGGGGCTGAACTACTGCGGCGCGTTCCTGAACGATTCCGCCGACCGCGCCCACACGCCCAGCCGGATCGCGGATATGGTGCGCCATGTGCGGCATATCCTCAACGTGGGCGGCGAGGATCTGCTGGCGCTGGGCAGTGATTTTGACGGCATCGGCGGCGAGCTGGAGCTTGCCTGCGCGGCCGATCTGCCCCGTCTGGCCGACGCCCTGCTGGCCGACGGACTGCCCGAACGGGTGGTGGAAAAGATCTTCTGGCGCAACGCCGCCGAATTTTACAAGCACAATCTGTAAAGGAGCGACTATGTCGGTTTTATCGGTTTTTTATACGGTTCTGGGGTTGGTTTTTATCGCCCTGGGTCTGAGCTGCCTGATCGAAAAACAGCGCACTGTGCGGGGCGGCACCTTGTATGAAGCGCGCATCCTGCGCTGCGACCAGGGCGGCCCCACCGACCGCAAAGGCCGCGGCGGCTGGCGTTATGTGGTGGAGTTTGAGGTGGACGGCGCCACGCTGCACCGCTATACCAACGACGCTTTCTGGTTCGATCACAGCAACCGCACCGGCAGCATGGTGCGGGTGTGGTACAATCCCGAGCGGCCCCAGACGGTGGAGCGCAAAAGCCCCGAGGCCGAGATCCTGTGCGCGGTGTTTGTGCTGCTGGGCATCGCCACCATGATGCTGTGACGTTCGCCCGTACGCCGCCGCACCGCAGCCGGCCGGGAAACAGCCGGCCCCGCGGAGACTTCTGTGCCCAAAAGGCTGGAAGCGGGTCTGCAGCCGTGCTATACTGAACGATAAGCCGCCCGGCAGCGGGCGGCATTTTTTAGGAAAGGGGCTGTTCATTATGAGAAAACATGACCGCATTCAACGCATTGCAACCAGACAGGAGAAATTGAACCATGAACAGCGTAACTCTGAAAAAAATTGACGAATCCAACTTTATCGACTGCTTCCACCTGAAACTGGCGCCCGGGCAGGAAAAATTTGTATCCGACCCGGTGCGCAGCCTGGCGCAGGCCTACGTCTACTACCACCAGTGCACCCCCTTCGGGGTGTACGACGGCGACCGGATGGTGGGTTATCTGATGATCATTTATGACTACGACGAGGAGACCTACAACATCTGGCACTTGATGATCGACGCAGCCGAGCAGGGCAAAGGCTACGGCGCCGCCGCACTGCGCAGCGCGCTAGATTCTATCGCGCAAAAACCGTTCGGCGCTTCCGACCGGGTACTGCTGACCTGCAACCCCGACAACCGCATTGCCTATCAGCTTTATCTTCGCTTTGGCTTTGCGCCCACCGGCCGCGTCGATGACGACGAGGTGGAACTGGAATACCGCCTGAAATGACCGAAACAAGGATGCCGTCCGGCAGGGAAGCTCCCTGCCGGACGGCATTTTGTTGCAAAACCGAATCAACATAAACAGCGTTCATTTTGAACGCCGCCTAGCGGTAGATCGCCCGGCGCACCAGTTCCACCAGCGCGGCGCAGCTGGTTTGGCCGCGGGCCAGCTGCAGCATCAGCCCGCCCAGGACAAAGTCTGCCAGATCCTCCTCCGTGAAGGAGCGGGAAAAGGCGCTGCGGCCGATGCGCCGGTCGGCGTGCAGCACTTCCAGCAAAGCGGCGCGCAGCCGGTCAAAGGAGACCGTCTGCCCGGCGGTTGCAAAACGCATGGCGCAGTCCGGCAGAAATTTTGGGTACTGCCTTGCGCTTTGCTGCAGACAGTCAAACAGATGGGCCACATATTCGGGAAAGGGCAGTTCCCGCGGGCTGCCGTCACACAGGATCTCCTGCCAGATGCTTTCCACGGTAGCAAGCACAAGGGCATCCTTGTCGGCGTAATAATGGTACAATGTGCCCGGCGCAATGCGGCATTCCTGCGCCACAGCGCGCATATTCAGCGCGGCAACGCCTTTTTCGGCCACAATGGCCCGGCAAACGTCCAGAATGGCCTGCCGGGAAGTAACGGAGGGATTCATAAGCGCTCCTTTCAACATGAACAATGTTTATTTTAAACCTGCCCTCTGCCCTTGTCAACCCGGCGCAGAGGGCGACAAACTTTTTGGCAACAAATGACAACTAATAGTTGTGATTTTTCGACCGTTGTGGTATAGTATAAGCACGAACAACGCAGGGGGAACACACGATGGAAATTTTGCTGGCCGTGCTGCTGGTGCTTGCGGTGACGGGGGACATTCTGCTGGCGCTGGTGGCGCGTAAACTCATGGGCGAGAACCGGCGCGAGCGCACGGAGTTCCGGGAGCTGCAGGCGGACATCGAGCAGGAAACCGAGGTCCTGGCGGACCAGATGCGCGCCTTGCAGGGGGAGATCAGCCGCACCACCGTATCGGGCGTGCGGGATCTGGGCGCGATGCTGGCCGAAACACAGCGCCAGACCGCGGCGGCGCAGTCTGCCCGGCTGGACAGCATCGACCGCGCCGGGGCTGCCCGGCAGAAGGCCGCCAACGACGCGGTAAACGCACAGCTGGCGCTGCTGGAAAACCGGCTAAAAAATCTTGAAACCACCAACGCCGCCCATATGACCGCCATGCGCGCCGAGATGAGCCGCAGTCTGGCACAGATGCGGGCTGACAATGCCCAGAAGTTGGAGGAGATCCGCGGTACGGTGGATGAAAAGCTGCAAAATACGCTGCAGCAGCGCATCAGCGAATCCTTCCAGTCGGTCAGCCGTCAGCTGGAGCAGGTGTACAAGGGCCTGGGCGAGATGCAGTCGCTGGCCGCCGATGTGGGCGGCCTGAAGCAGGTGCTCAGCGGCGTCAAAACGCGCGGCATTCTGGGCGAGGTGCAGCTGGGCGCCATCCTGCAAGAGATCCTGGCCCCCGGCCAGTATGAGACCAACGCGGCCACCGTGCCCGGCAGCGCCAACCGGGTGGAATATGCCATTAAGCTGCCGGGGCAGGACGGGCCGGTTTACCTGCCCATCGACGCCAAGTTCCCCGGCGATACCTACACCCGGCTGCAGCAGGCGCTGGAACAGGGCAACCCCAATGCGGTGGCCAGCGCCCGCAAACAGCTGGCGCTGGTGCTTCGCGCCGAAGCGCGGGACATCCATGAAAAGTACATAGAAGTACCTTACACCACCAATTTCGGCATCCTGTTCCTGCCCTTTGAAGGGCTGTATGCCGAAGTGGTCAACAGCGGCATTATGGAACAGCTTCAGCGGGACTACCAGGTGAACGTGGCGGGGCCGTCCACCATGGCGGCGCTGCTCAACGCCCTGCAGATGGGCTTCCAGACGCTGGCCATCCAGAAGCGCTCCGGCGAGGTCTGGACGGTGCTGGGCGCGGTCAAGACGGAGTTTGAAAAGTTCGGCGCGGGACTGCGCCAGATGCAGCGGCACCTGAACCAGACCGGAAGCGACCTGGAGGAACTGATCGGGACCCGCAGCCGGGCCATCAACCGCAAGCTGGAATCGGTGCAGATGCTCGATCCCGGCGAAGCGCGGGAGATCCTGGGCCTGACGGAAGATCCGTCCGCGCCGCCGCCGGTGCCCGGTGACGAACCCCGCGCCCCGCGTCTGCGCCGTACCGGCCTCCCGGAAGAATGACGTGGTACAGAAACGCACATTTGACCGCCGCCTTTTTTGACAGAGTTTGCGGACGCGGCCATAGGGAATGTGATATAATAAAATCGGAAACCGGGCGGTATCGCCCGCTGTCGTAAGGGAGGTATTGGTATGAATAAAATCCATTGGGATTCCATTCTGATGCCCGTCATCGGTATTGTGCTGGGCATTTATCTGCTGGTTCGCCCCTGGTCGGCCACAAGCACGCTCTGCCTGCTGATCGGCTGGCTGGTGTTCGGCGCAGGCGTGGTGGGCGTGCTCAACGCCCTTCTTTTCCAGCGCGAAACGCTGGTCAGCGCGCCGGGTCTGCCGGTCAGCGTGGCTGCCGCCGTGGTGGGCTTGTATTTCATCACAAACCCCGGCAGCCTGGTGGAACTGGTGGGCTTGATCATCTGCGTGTTCCTGCTGATTGAGGGCATCGTCAACATGCAGAACGCCGTGCAGCACAAGCGCTGGGGCGATTCGCTGTGGTGGGTGCCGCTGGCCGTGGGCGTTGTCTGCGTGGCGTTGGGTCTGATGGCGCTGTTTGCACCCTGGTCGTACACCAACCTGATTATGCGCATTGTGGGCGCGCTGCTGATCTTCAGCGGTGTGGTCAACCTGATCCTGGCGTTCCTGGTGAAGGAGTGAGGCGGTGTTCTTCGCACTGCGGATCGCCCTGCTGTACTGCCTGCCGCTGACGGCCGCGCTGTTTGCCCGCGGCCGGGCGTATCTGGCGGCAAAAGCACTGGCCAGCGTCTCTTTTGTGACTGCCGGGGCTGTGTGCGCCGTACACGGCGGGAACCAGGCGGCGTTCTGGTCGCTTCTGCCCGCCTTCCTGTGTTGCCTGGCGGGGGACCTGGCCATGGCAGCCTACAATCTGTGGCGCCGTAACGTCGCGATGCTGGCGGGAATGACGCTGTTCCTGGCAGGGCACTGCTGCTTTCTGCGGGCCTTTGCGTTGCGCAGCCCCTTTGCCGTGACGGATCTTCTGATTCCACTCATTCAGGCGGCGGCGCTGGTTTACGGCACGGCGGTCTGCGCCATGCTGAGCAAGGCAATGGGAATGGCGGCGGCTGCGCCGACCGTAGCCAACCTGCTGCTGTTCGCCGGCGCGGTGCTGCTGTATGGTTCGGACGTGATCCTGCTGTTCCAGTATTTTTACGCTCCCGCAAAACGGTATGACCTTCTGCTGCACCGGGCCAATCTGCTGACCTACTACCCCGGTATGCTGCTGATGGCGCTCAGTCTGTTGTGGTGAACAAGATCAAAACCCCCGCATCCCGGCGGCGATTCCGTCGGGGTGCGGGGGTTTTTGCGGCAATTCAGTGCGCTTCGGCCCAGGCGCAGGCAGCCAGCGCAGCTACCGTACCGTCCGCGGCGGCAGTGGTCAGCTGGCGTACCCGTTTGGCACGGCAGTCGCCGGCGGCAAACACGCCCGGCAGACTGGTAACACAGTCCTCCCCGGCGGTGAAATAGCCGGCTTCGTCGGTTTGTATCTGGTCTGCAAAAGGCGCGGTGGCCGGCGTCTGGCCTACAGCGGGGAACAGCCCGCTCACCGCAAGCCGGCGCCCGGCGCCGGTTTTTTCGTCGCGCAGCGTGACGGCTTCCAGGTGCTCCTGCCCGTGCAGCGCCTGGACGGTGGTGCTGCGCAGCACTTCCAGGTTGGGCAGCGCAGTCACACGGCTGACCAGCGCTTCCTCCCCGCGGAACACGTCCCTGCGCAGGATCAGCGTCACTTTACGGCAAACGCCGCACAGTGATTCGGCGCTTTGCAGCGCGGCGCTGCCGCCGCCCACCACCGCCACGTCGGCGCCCTTGTAAAATGCACCGTCGCACACCGCGCAGTAGGACACGCCGCGGCCGGTCAGCTCCTTCTCCCGCGCAAGGCCCAACGTGCGGTGCGCGGAGCCGGTGGCCAGGATTACACTTTTGCCTTCCTGCGGGCCGTCGGCGGTCAGTACGGCAAAGGGCGCGCCGTCCTTTGCGGGGCGCAGCCCGGTGACCGGCGCAAAAGCAAATTCCACGCCAAGCGCTTGGGCCTGTTCAAACAGCGCGTAGGAAAAATCCAGCCCCGAGACCGAGGAAATGCCGGGGTAATTTTCCACGCGGGGACTGGACGCAATCTGCCCGCCGATGGCGGAGCCTTCCAGCAAAAGCACACGCTTGCCGGCGCGTGCGGCGTACAGGGCGGCGGTCATACCGGCGCAGCCCGCGCCGACGATCAGGACGTCTTTCATACCATGCTCCTTTTCTGCGGCAGTTTCCCCGAGTATGCGTCGGGGAAGGGT
>JBJEYG010000221.1:0-6529 GCA_051886555.1 Gemmiger sp. | reverse complement strand
TACATAATCCAGGTCACATTCGGGGTCGGGTGTCCCGTAATGGATGGTCGCCGGCACAAAATCATCGTGCAGCGCCAGCGCGGTAAACACTGCCTCCACGCCGCCGGCGCCGCCCAAAAGATGGCCGGTCATCGACTTGGTACTGGAAACGCACAGTTCCTTTGCCCAGCCGCCGAACGCGGTATGAATGGCCGCCGTCTCGCAGCTGTCGTTCATGTGGGTGCTGGTGCCGTGCGCATTGATGTAGTCCACCTGATCGGGGGCAACGCCCGCATCCTCCAGCGCCAGCGTCATGCAGGCCGCGCCGCCCGCGCCGCCGGGCGCGGGTGCGGTAAAGTGGTAGGCGTCGCAGTTGGCGCCGTAGCCCACCATCTCGGCGTAGATCTTCGCGCCGCGGGCCTGGGCGTGGCCCAGCTCCTCCAGCACCAGCACACCGCTTCCTTCGCCCATCACGAAGCCGGTACGCCCGGCGTCAAAGGGAATGCTGGCGCGGTTGGGATCGTCGCAGGTGGACAGTGCTTTCATACTGGCAAATCCGCCGATGCCCAGCGGGCTGATGCAGCTCTCGGCGCCGCCGCAGAGCATCGCGTCCTCATAGCCGTCGCGGATGCGGTGGAAGGCATCGCCCACCGCGTTGGAACCGCCCGCGCAGGCAGTGACCGGGCAGGTGCACATTCCTTTCAGCCCGAAACGGATGGCCACCTGCGCCGCCGCCATGTTGGCAATGGACATGGGCACAAAATAGGGGCTGACCTTTTCAAACCCGCGCTGCATACCGCGGCTGTGCTCCTCCTCAATGGTGGGCAGACTGCCGATCCCGCTGGACAGGATCACCCCCACGCGTGCGGGGTCAATGGCGCCGCCGGCAAGGCCGCTGTCCGCCCAGGCCTCGGCGGCGGCAGCCACCGCGAACTGGGTAAAGCGGGCCATCTTGCGCACTTCGCGCTTGTCGATGACGGCGGCGGGGTCGAAGCCTTTCACCTCGCCGGCCAGCTTCACCTTGAAACCGGCGGTATCAAAGGCGGTGATGGGGCCGATGCCGCACACCCCCGCCTTCACGTTGTTCCAGCTTTCGGCAACAGTGTTGCCGGTGGGGTTCACCGTGCCCAGACCGGTGATCACAACTCTGCGTTTGTTCATGGTAGTCACTCCTTTTTATACGGCCATACCGCCGTCCACACACAGCACCTGCCCCGTGATGTAGCCGCTTGCCTCGTCCGCGAAGAAGGCGGCCGCGTTGGCCACATCCTCCGGCGTACCGGCCCGCCCGGCGGGCACGGTGCCCAGCATGGCGGTTTTCGCGGCGTCAGGCAGAACCGCGGTCATATCGGTGTCGATAAAGCCGGGCGCAATGGCGTTTACCGTCACATTGCGGGTGGCAAGTTCCCTGGCCAGGCTCTTGGTCAGGCCGATCAGGCCCGCCTTGCTGGCGGCGTAGTTGGTCTGGCCGGCATTACCGCGCAGCCCCACCACGCTGGACAGGTTGATGATCCGCCCGTAACGCTGGCGCATCATCTGCCGGGCCGCCGCCTTGCAGCACAGAAACGCGCCCTTCAGGTTGGTGTCCAGCACGCGGTCAAAATCCGCCTCGTTGAGGCGCAGGATCAGCCCGTCCCTGGTCACGCCGGCGTTGTTCACCAGCACGTCCACCCGGCCGAAAGCCGCCAGCGCCGCCTCAAACAGGGTGCTGCAGCCCTCTGCGGTGGAGACATCCGCCTGCACGGCGATGGCCTGCACGCCCTGCTCCCCGCACAGGCGCACGGTTTCCTGCGCCGCTTCCGCGCTGCCCGCGTAATTGACGCACACATTCATCCCCATCGCAGCCAGCCGGACACAGACCGCCCGGCCAATGCCCCGGCTGCCGCCGGTCACAACGGCGGCGCGCACTGCGGGGTCGGTTTCCACTTTCGGCATGGATCATTCTCCTTTCAGGGTCGCAAGGGCGGCCTGCAGGCTGCCGGCGGCCTCCACCGGCAGGCAGGTGATACGCTCGCCCACCGTCTTTTTTACAAAACCGGACAGCGCCTTGCCCGGCCCAATCTCCACAATGGTATCCACGCCCAGACTGTCCAGGCGGCGGATGGTATCCTCCATCCGGACGCTGCTCTGCACCTGACGCACCAGCAGCGCGGGGATGGAATCGTTGGCAGCCATTTCATGGCCCAGGCAGTTGAACAGCACCGGGAACGCCATCGGCGCAAAACGCACCGTCTCAAACCGTTCGGCCAGCGCGTTGCCCGCCGGGTGCATCAGGCTGGTGTGGAACGGGCCGCTCACCTTCAGCGGCATGCACCGCCTGGCGCCCGCCTCCATGGCGTAGGCGGCAGCGGCATCCACCGCAGCCTTCTGCCCGCCGATGACCAGCTGCCCGGGGCAGTTGAAGTTGCAGATCTGCACCACGCCCCGGTCGGAAGCACGCACACAGCACTCGCGCAGTGTTTCCTGGTCAAGGGCCAGTACGGCGGTCATGCCGCACTCAATGCCCTCGGCGGCTTTGGCCATTTCCCTGCCGCGGAAGGCGGTCAATTCAATGGCAGTTTTGGCGTCCAGCACACCGGCGGCGTGCAGCGCCGAATACTCGCCCAGCGAAAGACCCGCCGCGTACGCGGGGCGCACACCGGCTTCGTACAGCACCGCAGTCACACCGGCGGCAAAGGCCACCATGCAGGGCTGGGTGTACCGGGTCTGGTTCAGTACGCCGTCCGGGTCCTCAAAGCAGACGCGGTGTAAATCGAAATCCAGCGCGGCAGCGTCGAACGCCTTGCGGAACGCGGGGTAGGCTTCGTACAGGTCCTTGCCCATGCCGGGGTGCTGGCTGCCCTGCCCGGCATACAAAAAGGCCAGTTTCATCGGTTTTTCCTCCAATCCATCATCAGTTCGTCGATCAGCTCGCGCACCGGCACCAGCCGGTCGACCCGGCCGGCGTTCGCGCCGCAGAAAAACAGCCCCTCCTGCAGATTGCCCCGCACCGCTTCGGTCAGCGCATGGGTGATGCAGTAAGGGATCTCCCCCGGCTTGCATCCGGTCAGGCAGCGGGAGCAGTGCCTGGGCGGGAACCGCTCGCCGCGCTCCAGCGCCTGCACCAGCGGCGTGGCCAACGCGCGTCCCGGCATTCCCACCGGGCTGTGAATGATGCGCACGTCCTCCCCGGTTGCATCCAGCAGCACCTGCTTGTAGGCGGGGCTGGCGTCGCATTCCTCTGTGGCGATAAAGCGGGTCGCGATCTGCACGCCCGCGGCGCCCAACCTGGTAAAGTGGGCCATATCGGCGCCGGAATACACGCCGCCCGCCACAAAAACGGGGATGCTGTGGCCGTACCGCTGCTCATAGGGCCGCGTCTCGGCCAGCACTTCGGGCAGGATCTCGTCCAGCGTCTGGCAGGTGCCGTTTTGCAGGTCCTGTTCGGAAAAGCCCAGATGCCCGCCCGCGCGGCATCCCTCGATCACAATAAAATCCGCCGTACGGTCAAACCGCTTTGCCCAGGTTTTCAGGATCAGCCTGGCCGCCCGCGCGCTGGACACAATGGGCGCCAGCGCAACCGACGGGTCGCGCACCAGGCCGGGCAGGTCCAGCGGCAAACCCGCGCCCGACACGATGGCGTCCGCCCCCGCTGCGGCAGCGGTGCGCACCGCATCGGCATACTGGCGGGTGGCCACCATGGCGTTGACCGCCACCAGCCCCGCGCCGTCCGCCAGCCGCTTCGCCTTTTCGATTTCCGCTTTGAGCGCGCGCAGATTCGCCTCAAAGGGGTTGGTCTCAAAATCCGGTTCCCGGTACCCTGCGTCGGCGGTGGAGATGCATCCCATCGCACCGCAGGCCGCCACCGCGCCCGCAAGGCCGCCCATGCTGACGCCAACGCCCATGCCGCCCTGCAGGATGGGCACCTGCAGCGGCTTGCCCGCCAGCGTCAGCATAAGGTTTGCAGCGCGGCAATGCACTGCCCGGCCCCGGCCCACAGATCGTCCAGAATGTTTGCCACCGGGCGGATCTCGTGCAGCATACCGCACACCTGGCCGGCCATCAGGCTGCCGGTATCGGTGTCGCCGTCGAACACCGCGCGGCGCAGGCTGCCCAGCGTGAACTTTTCCAGCTCCATCTTGTCGGCGCCCGCCTTCTCCTGCCGCACATATTCGCGGCTCATGCGGTTTTTCAGCACACGAACGGGTGTGCCGCCGATGCGCCCGGTCACAATGGTATCGCTGTCCTTGGCCTTGAGCAGCGCTGCCTTGTAATTTGCATGGATGGGGCATTCTTCCGCCACAAGCAAACAGGTCCCCACCTGCACACCGCAGGCGCCCAGCGCCAGCGCGGCAGCCAGCTGGCGTCCGTCCGCCACACCGCCGGCAGCGATCACCGGCACATGCACCGCGTCCACCACCTGGGGTACCAGCGCCATGGTGGTCATTTCGCCCACATGTCCGCCGCTCTCGGTTCCCTCAGCGATCACAGCGTCCACACCCGCCTTCTCCAGGTGCTTTGCCAGCACCGCAGCGGCAACCACCGGGATCACCTTGATCCCCGCGGCCTTCCAGGCAGGCACATATTTCCCGGGATTTCCGGCGCCGGTGGTCACCACCGGGACATTTTCCTCCACCACAATGCGGGCAAATTCGTCCGCCAGCGGGTGCATCAGCATAATATTGACGCCGAAGGGCTGATCGGTCAGCTCCTTGCAGCGGCGGATCTCCGCGCGCAGGGCGTCCCCGTCCCGCAGGCCGCCCGCGCCGATCAGGCCCAGCGCACCGCCGTTGGAACAGGCGGCCGCAAACGCGCCGGTGGCGATGTTGGCCATGCCGCCCTGAATGATGGGATATTTTGTACCGAGGATCTCGTTCAGCAGTTTCATTTCGCCCTCCCCTGGTAGGTCAGTAGCATACCGGCCCAGGTCAGCCCGCCGCCGAACCCGACGCACAGCAGCGTCTGACCGGTGCGCAATCCGCCCTGTTCCCAAAGCTCGTTCAGCGCCAGCGGAATGCTTGCGGCGCTGGTGTTGCCGGTATGGTCGAGATTTCTAAAGAATTTCTGTGGCGGAGCCGCCAGCTTTTTGACGCAATGGTCGATGATTCGTTCATTTGCCTGGTGGCAAATCACCCAATCCACCTCGTCCAGCGTGCGGCCGGTCTGTTCCAGCAGCGCGTTGGTGCATTTGGGAATGGCCTCCACCGCAAACCGGAACACCGCCTTGCCGTCCATCCGAATCCGGGTGGGCAGCGGGCCGGGCCCTTCGGCCTGGATGGCCTTGCCGCCTCTTGCGCCCAGCGTCACCGCGAAGGGCGCATTGCCGGCCAGTTCCAGCACGGCAGCGCCCGCGCCGTCGCCAAACAGCACGCAGGTGCTTCGGTCGGTCATATCCATCAGGCGGGAAAGCTGCTCGCAGCCCACCACCAGGGCGTAACGGCCGCCGGTCTGTTCCAGCAGGCCGCGGGCCACCGCTGCGCCGTACACAAAGCCGGAGCAGGCGGCGTTCACATCCAGAACGGGAATGTTCTCCCGCAGGCCAAGCGCCGCCTGTACCATACAGGCCACGCCGGGCGTGGCGTAATCGCCCGACAGGGTGGCGCACACACAGCAGCCGATGTCCTGCGGGGCCAGCCCGCTGCGTGCCAGCGCCTGCTCTGCCGCTGCCACTGCCAGCGTGACGGCGCTTTCGCCCTCCTCACAAAAATGCCGCTGCCGGATGCCGGTGCGGCTTACGATCCATTCGTCGCTGGTATCCACCACGCGGCTCAGATCCGCGTTGGTCACCGTGCGGCCGGGCAGTGCCCCGCCGGTAGCAATCAGTTGCAATCCATTCATACTTTCTGTCCCTGTCCGATCTGACGGAATTTTTTGTACCGTTGCGTCTGCAGCGCGCCGGCGCTCATCTTACGCAGCGCCGCCAGATTTTTGTCCAGCGCCGTTTCCACGCAGGCAAACAGCTGGTTGGGGTCGGTCTGCGCGCCGCCCAGCGGTTCGGGTATGATCTCGTCGATCACCCCAAACGCCAGCAGATCCTGGGCGGTCAGTTTCATGACATCGCAGGCTTCGGCGTGGCGGCTGGCGTCCTTCCACAGAATGCTGGCAAACCCTTCGGGGCTGAGCACCGAATAGATGGCGTTTTCCAGCATCAGCAGCTTGTTGGCAACGCCCAGCGCCAGTGCGCCGCCGCTGCTTCCCTCCCCGGTGACAATGGCGATGACAGGTACGCTCAGCTGGCTCATCTCGGCCAGGTTGCGGGCAATGGCCTCGCCCTGGCCGTGTTCCTCGGCCTCCATGCCGGGGTAAGCGCCCGGCGTATCGATAAAAGTAAGGACTGGCCGGCCGAACTTTTCCGCCTGTTTCATCAGGCGCAGTGCCTTCCGGTAACCTTCGGGGCCGGGCATGCCGAAGTTGTATTTCAGATTTTCGTTCAGATCGTTGCCTTTCCGGTGTCCAATGACGGTGACCGGCACCCCCTTGTACAGCGCCACGCCGCCCAGAATACTGGCATCCTCGCGGCACTGACGGTCACCCCGCTGCTCGAAGAAGTCGGTGAACAGTGCGCCGATGT
>JBJEYG010000220.1:0-6642 GCA_051886555.1 Gemmiger sp. | reverse complement strand
AATGCGCTGCAAAACATCTGGAACGGCATTCAGAACATCTTCAACCGCGTTAGCGTTCGCCGCTAAACCTGTACCGACATACCCGTAAAATTCCACATAAAAAGCACCGTGCAAGCGCTGAAAGGCGCTTGCACGGTGCTTTTTGTCCCATAATTACTCCGTCACCAGATCACGGTCCAGCACGGCGTCAACGTAAGCTTTCTGCTCGTCGGTCAGCGGCGCGAAGGGGCGGCGGGCTTCGCCCACCGGGTAGCCCTGGCGGGCCAGCTCGTACTTGATGGCGGGGATCAGCCCCACGCGGCACATGGCTTCCATGCAGTTGTTGGCCTTGTGCTGCAGCGCCAGCGCCCCGGCACGGTCGCCCGCGTCAAACAGCGTAAAGATCTTTTTGTAATGGGGCAGCATCATGTTGAAGGTGCTGCCGATGGAACCGATGCAGCCCAGCGCCTGGCCGGCTACCATCGTCTCGTCATAGCCGTCAAAGGCGATCAGGTCGGGGTTCAGGTTGAGGATGCGCTCCATCTGGAACAGATTGTAATTGGTTTGCTTGACGCCCAAAATCGCGCCGCTGCGCAGCAGCTGCACATAATCCGGGTCGGCCACATTGAACTCCTTATGGGTATTGCCCGGGAAGTTGTAGATCAGCACCGGCACACCGGCAGCCTCGGCAATATCGTAGTAATAGCGGCAGATCTCCTTAGGGCCGAACCCGTAGTAGAAGGGCGCGGTGGCGGCCACAAAATCAAAGCCCATACCCATAGCGGCTTTGGTGTAGCGTACGGCTTCATCGGTGCCGATGGCGCCCACATGAGCGATCAGGTTGGCCTTGCCCGCAAAAGCGGAGGCGGCCTCAAATACCTGAATGCGTTCGGCTTCCGTCAAAAGAAAGCACTCGCCGCTGCTGCCGCCCACAAAAAAGCCCGCGGCACCCTCCTGCAGGTTGCGTTCCATGACCCGCTGCAGCGCAGCGGCATCCACCCGGCCTTCGGCGTCAAAGGCTGTAATCGAGGCGGAATAAATACCGCCCAGTTGTTCTTTCGTTTTCATAGCGGATCTCCTTTTCAACTCCATTTGGGCAGTGGCGGAAGCCCGCTGCCTTGCTTAGCTTTATTTTAGGAGAAAAACGCGCGGATGTAAATACAACCGGGCAGAAATTGCGATATATTAACGCCGGGTGGCTTCTATTTGCCCTTTTTGCCGGTGAAATGGTTCAGCACCAGGACGGCAACCGTAAGTGCGCCCATTACCACGAACACCCCGGCCATGCCTGCCAGCAGTACCGGCAGCGTGACCATCCAGGAATTCAGATCCAGCATGCGCTCACCCCCTTTTTATGCGCCCATCAGGGTCAGGATCAGGCCACCCGCGATCACCGAGGCGATTTGGCCGGACACGTTGACGCTGACGGAATACATCAGCAGAAAATTCTGATCGTCCTCCGCCAGGCCCATCCGGTTGATCACCCGGCCGCTCATGGGGAAAGCGGAAATACCCGCCGCGCCGATCATGGGATTGATTTTTTTGCCCGCCGGTAAAAACAGATTGAGCAGTTTGGCAAACAGTACGCCGCCGACCGTATCAAACACAAAGGCAATCAGACCCAGCAGCAGGATCAGCAGCGTATCCGGCCGGACAAATTGTTCGGCGGTCATCTGGCCGGCAACCGTCAGCCCCAGTACGATGGTAATGAGGTTGGTCAGCACGTTCTGCGCCGTTTCCGACAGGGTGTTCAATACCCCGCATTCCCGCAGCAGGTTGCCGAACATTAAAAAGCCGACCAACGCCACACTGGCGGGAGCCACCAGCCCTGCCAGAACCGTGACCACAATGGGAAACAGGATCCGCGTGGTTTGGGTGACGCTGCCTTTGCGATAGGGCATGCGGATGCGGCGCTCGGCCGGGGTGGTCACCATCCGGATGACCGGCGGCTGTACAATGGGCACCAGCGCCATATAGCTGTACGCCGCCACCATGATGGCACCCAGGTACTGCGAGCCGAGCGTATTGGCTACAAAAATGGCTGTGGGGCCGTCCGCTGCGCCGATGATGGCGATGGAGGCAGCGTCGCGCAGGTCAAAGAAAAAACCCGCCAGAAAGAAAGTAAAAAAGATGCCGAACTGGGCTGCCGCGCCGAACAGCATCAGCCAGGGCTTTTCCAGCAATGGGCCAAAGTCGATCATGGCGCCGATGCCGATAAACAGCAGAAGCGGAAAAAGTTCGCTGCTCATGCCCGCTTCGAACAGCATGGAGATGGGGCCGACGGTGTCCCCCCGAGTAATTGCACCGGACAGCGGCAGGTTGACCAGAATGGCGCCGAAGCCCATGGGCAGCAGCAGGCCCGGCTCCATCTTTTTGGCGATGGCAAGGTAGATCAGCAGGCCGCCGATGGCCCACATCACTACCATCTGCCAGGTGATGTTTCCCAGGTTGGAAAACAGGCTCAGAAACAGGTCGATACCATTCATTGGGGCGATCCCTCCTTTTTTTGCCGCGGCAAAAAAAACAGACTTTTACCGCAGCGGTTGCTGCGATAAAAGTCTCAGCGGATCAACGTGCGGCTCCGGGCGTATGCCGTGGTGACGAAGCCGTACAGCGCGGTGTGCCGCGCCCCTTACTCCCTTTTATCTTACCGATATTGTATGCGATCCAAAGCAAAAATGCAACAAAAATTTGGCGGGGATGTGCATCGGCCGCAGAGCCTGCTATAATAAAATCAAAAAGGAGGGTTTGCAATGAAGCGATGGTTCAGCGCGCTGCTGACAGCGCTGGTACTGTTCGGCCTGGTGGGCTGTGCAACGCCCGGGCCGGCAAGTTCCGCCCCGGCGCAAAGCGCCGCAGCGGTTGCTTTGCAAGAGGAAAACGAAGAGACGAAAAGTACGCCCGCCCCGACGCCGGAACAAAGCCCGACGCCCGCCCCGGACGAAACCAAGCCGCCGGACGGGGAGCCGGCCGGTACGGCGCAGCCCAATGCCCCGCCCGAACAGACGCTGGACGAGAACGGCAGTTACACCACCCGGGAGGATGTGGCGCTGTACCTGCATCTGTACGGGCACCTGCCGGACAATTTTATCACCAAACAGGAAGCGCAGGCGCTGGGGTGGACGGGCGGTTCGCTGGAGCCGTACGCGCCCGGGAAGTGCATCGGCGGAAACCGGTTCGGCAATTACGAAGGTCTGCTGCCTGAAGCGGATGGGCGCACCTATACCGAGTGCGACATCGACACGCTGGGGGCGGGCAGCCGCGGCGCAAAGCGGATCGTATTTTCCAACGACGGGCTGATCTACTACACCGACGACCACTATGAGAGCTTTACGCTGCTGTACGGGGAGGAAACGCCATGAAAAAGGCCACGCTGGACGGCCGTGTGCTGCGCAGCCGTGCACAGGTGCATGAATTGCTGGCGCGGGAACTGGGATTTCCGCCCGGTTACGGCGCCAACCTGGACGCGCTCTACGACTGCCTGACCGACTTGAGCGAGGAAACGGTGGTGGTGCTGGCGCACACCGACGCCCTGGCCGAAACGCTGGGCGACTGGGCGTGGACACTGCGCCGGGTGTTGCGCGATGCCAGCGCCGACAACGACCGGTTGACCCTGGAAGAAAAGGAGGAAACGATGGATAAAATTCTGTTTTACGGGGCTGACATCTGCAAGGACTGCCGCGCCGCGCACCCGCTGCTGGAACAGGCAGGCATCGAGGCGGACGCTGTGGATATTACCGCGTCCACAGACAATCTTCGGGCCTTTCTGGCGCTGCGTGACCGGCACCCTGCTTTTGACGCCGTCAAAGCGGAAGGCCGCATCGGCATTCCCGCCTTTGTGTTCCCCGACGGTTCGGTGACGCTGGGCATTGCGTGGCTGCAGGGGCAAAGCGGCTGCAAAAACTGCTGAAACAAAGGGAAACCGCCCTCACGCCGGAGTTTCCGGCGCGGGGGCGGTTTTTCAGTGCTGCGCATCGCGGTTCCGCTGCAGGATATCTTCGCAGCTCAGCCCGTATTTTTGCGCAATATCCCGCGCATAGCTCAGCCCGTCCGGCGCGGCGCGCACCACGCGGTAACTGCGGGTGCCGTCCGCCACGCATTGCATCTGCGCCGCAAGATTGTCGATGCGGCCTTTGCGGCCCGGCTGGTCGTTGAACTGCGCCAGCTGACGGGTCAGCTCATGAATGTGCGTTACGTACAATCCGCCGCAACCCAGCATTGCCACGGCGCGCAGTACCTCGCCCGCAATGCAGCTTCCCTCCAGCAGGCTGGTGGAACTGAAACTCTCGTCCATCAACAGCAGATCGGTTTCCCGAAGTCGGGTCAAAATCGCGCTGATGCGTGCGCATTCGCTCTCCAGCCGGCCTTTGCCGTAGTTGTCCTCATCGGAGGCGGGAAAATGGGTGTAGATCCCGGTGACGGGGCTCATGATGGCACTTTGGGCGGGCACCGGCAGACCCAGCTGAAACAGCGCCTGGGCCATGCCCACCGAGTAACAGAAGATGGATTTGCCGCCATGATTCGGCCCGGTGACCAGATAGAACCGCCCTTGCTCATCAAAGCAGAAATCGTTGGACACCAGCCCGGCACCCTGGGTCTTGATGGCCAGCATCGGATTGTAAACCCCCTGCAACCGCAGCATCTTTTCCTCTGTGGGGCGGATCTCCGGCCGGCAGGTGGGGCAGCCCAGCCGGTGCAGCTCCAGCACAAACTGCACCGCCGCCGTAAGAAACCGCAGATCGTCCATCAGGTCGATAAAAAAGGTGGTTTCGTCGTGAAAATACTTGTCGATAACCGGTTCCCAGCTGCGGACGGTTTTGGCAAACACTGTGTCCAGCGCCCGCAGCACGGCGCTGTTCAGCGCGTTCTTCTCCTCCTCACGTGCAGCCTTGGCCACATGGGCAAAACCGGACATGCACACCATTGGGTCGTTGCCGCCCCGCCCCAACAGCCGGTCCATGATGCTGCCCTGGCGGTAGCGGGTGGTGTTGACATGCAGCAGGCCTGCCTCAGTCACCTGCAATGTGCCGTCGATGTTCAGCCCCAGCGTAATGCTTTTGACATGCCCGATCTGATGTTCCATTCTGGCCAGGTGTTCGCGCAGACAGCGGTATTCCTCACTGCCGCAGCGGGCGTCGATCTCCGCCTTCAGCCGGCGCAGCCCTTCGCTGCGGGGCGTAATGCCCGCCAGGCGGCTGCGGAACAGTTCGGTCAGTTCCAGATACATTTCCAGGTACCGGGTGGAGGCAAGGCCGCTCTCCAGGCTGCCTTCGGCGCTGTTCAGCACGCGGCGCATGTCGTACACGTCGCGGATCAGCGGCAGCGCGTCGCACACCAGCGCGTACAACGCCGGCGTGTCGGCCAGTTCGGTCACCACGTCCGCCCGGTAGGCCAGCACCGCCGGGTCACAGCTGAAAAACTGCTCCAGCGCAAGGTCCGGAATGCCGCGAAAACTCTCCCGCCGGACAGAGACCATCCGGTCGATCTGAAGCGCGCGCACAAAATCATAATCGGGCATTGCCGCCCCCTGCGGCGAAGCCCCCGGCGGATACAGCAACCGGAACGCTTGCGATGCCATGGCGGTCTCCTTTCCGGGTCAGTAGTCGAATTTGCCGTCGTTCTTTTCTTCCAGCGCCTTGATGATGTTCCAGGTGAACTCGCTGTACGGTGTAGGGATGCCCAGCTCCCGGCCCATCTCCACCATTGCCCCGGCAAACAGATCCACCTCGGTGTGGCGGTGAGCGTCCAGATCCTGCAACGTGGAATAGCGCGCCCGCCGGGCGGAGGGGCTGCGCTGGCCGGTAGGATCGGGCGTCGAAATATCCGCGCCTTTGGCGGCGGCCACGGCCGTCACCTCGTCCCGCAGGCACTGGGCCAGACGCGCGGCGTAAGCGCTGTCCTCATAGGCGCCCACGCCCACACCCAGGATCGCCTGGGGCAGATTCTGGCTGACGTTCAGCGCAAATTTATACCACATCTGGCGCACAATGTCAGGGAACATGTGGTAGTGCAGCGGCGTGCCGTCCAGAAGCCGCGCAATGGCAAGCATCCGTTCGCTGGGGTCGGGGCTGTCCGCCTCGCCGAAGAACACGCCGGGCGTGACCGGGCCGTCAAACACCACTTCATCACCCCGTCGCTCGGAGGCGATCTTCATCAGCGAGTAGACAATGGATTCCCGGCCGATGCGTTCGGCCAAAATCTCCTCGCTGTTGACGCCGTTGAGCAGGCTCATCACGACGGTATGACCATCCGCCACGGCGGCAATATCATCCAGCGCACCGCGCAGCGCGCCATATTTGGTGGCTACCAGCAAAAGGTCGGCGCCGCGGGCCTCGGCCGGGGTGCGCACATTCAGCGCGTAGCGCTGCCCGTTGATGGTCAGGCCTTCCTGTTCCAGACGCCGCTTGCGGGCGCCGTCCGCCACCACCCACAGATTTTCACCCAGTTTGTCACTCAGTCCCCAGATAAAGTATGCGCCGACGGCGCCTGCGCCCAGCAGCGCGACAGTTTTCATTTCCATGGTTGCAACACATCCCTTTTCGGTTTTCTGATTGTATTATACACGCAACACCTGCTTACAGCAAAGAAAAAGTGTGGTATAATAGCCGCAGAATAACAGGAAAGAAGGATGTTCCATGTTGGAAGTCGGAACCAAAGCCCCGG
>JBJEYG010000219.1:0-6679 GCA_051886555.1 Gemmiger sp. | reverse complement strand
GTCAACACTTTTATGGCGGAGCTGAAGGACATGCTGGACAGCCGTGCCAATGAGTCCGCTCACAAAAAAGCAGAGTAATAATTTCCAACTTTCTGTTTACTGAAACAATCTCCCGTGAAACAGTGTTTCACGGGAGATTGTTTTGTTTGTCAGAACCAAGCCAGGTAGGACATGGTCATTTGACGTAGCTGTTCACGGACGCGTGCGGTTTCAACCGAAAGATCGGCCATGTTGTCCGGGGTAGCGTAGCTGGGCAATGTTGCCAACGTTTCCCCGATTTTGTCCAGCAAACTCCGGCGCACAAACAGATCCAGCCCATGGCGTTTGGCCCGGTTAAGTTCTACGGCAGCCAAATACGCAGCGCGGCTGCCAACGTAGTCCTCCTGAAGGGCGCATGCGTACGCGGTGCGAACCGCATTGTCAATCTGACCGGCAGCGTCCTGCACCCAAAAGGCAGAAGCGGACACTGCCACAGCCAACAATGCAAGAAGGATTCCCGCGTACCAAAGACGTTTCATACATGGCCTCCTTTTGTGTTTTCACGGCGGATCAACAGCGTTTCACGACCGTTATAAAGTAAAATCAGCACATCCTGCCGTGCAAGCCCCTGGCTGGAAAGCTGGTCATCCAACCAATGCTCCGGCAGTGAAAAATGTTCCAGCGTCTCCCGGTAAAGATAATGGTCAACCCATACCGGCAGCATGGGGGGAGGGGCATTTTTATCGGGCACGGGAGCCGCATTCAGCGTGCCGTTTGTCTCGATCACGCCCCAGCTGACTTCCTCCGGGCTATACAGGTCTTTGCCGCGCAGCGCTTCCATCAAGTCACCCGCCGAAATACGCAATCGTGCCAGCGCTGACTGGTCAATCTTCCCGTCACGGATCACTGTGACTTGCTTGCCGAACAGCAGGCGGGCAAAAGCGGGAAACTTCCAGGCCGCGCAGGAGCTTAGCAATTCCATCGCTGTGATTAAAAGTATGGGGACCAGGCTGGAAACAATGGGGAGCTCCGGCTCCTCTATGCAGATGGATGCCACGTTGGAAATCAAAAAGGTAGTTACCAGTTCACCGGGCTGCAATTCCCCCAGCTGCCGCTTGCCCATGAGACGCATGGCAACAATCACTGCAACATAAATGACGACTGTTCGTACAATGAGTAAAATCATGACCTGCCTCGCACATATTTTTCTCGGCACTGCCAAAACTAAGCCCGAAAAGGGAAGGTGAATGCCGTGCAGCAGCTTTTGAGCGCCGATCTGCAAACCAATCTGAATCTGCTTGATCAAAGGTTTGGTGCTTCGAGCGATTTTTATACCAAAGAGATGCAGTTGAACGGAATACACTGTGCGATTGCACTATTTACCGGTTTGTCCTCTCCGGAAAAGTTCTGGGTCCTTGCGCTGGAAGCGCTGGACCGGCAATCGCTGCGCGCAACGACCGGGCCGGAACTGCTTAACGCACTGCTGAGAACCAGTGCAATTCCCGCAGAGTCTCAGCCGGTATTGGAGTGGGAGGATCTGACCGAAAAGATCTCCAACGGGCTTGCATTGCTTTTGGCGGACGGATGCGGATTTGCGGTGGCATTCTCCACACAGGAAATGCCTCAGCGCTCGGTGGGGATGCCTCAGGGAGAGGGGGACATCCGCGGCTCTCAGGAAGGGTTTACCGAGCTGCTGCGAACGAATATCGCTATGCTGCGCCGGCAGTTTCGAAGCGGTGATCTGGTGGCGGAAATCAATGTTTCGAATACGCCGGCCAAAACCGAATATTGCGTTTGTTACAGCAAAGCGGCTGCGCCGGCAGAGCTTGTAGAACAGGTGCGCCAGCATCTGAGCTCGGTGCAGTTGCCGCTTTTGCTGGACAGCGCTTACTTTGCCTCGTTTCTCAAGGAAAACAAACTGAACCTTTTTCCGGCGGCAGGATATACCGAGCGTACGGCAACGGCATGTGCCCGCCTGAGCGAAGGCAAATTGGTAATTCTGGTGGCGGGCAGCCCAAATGCCATGATTCTGCCATGCTTTTTCAGCGAAAATTTTGAGACACTGGACGATTATACTTCCAGTGCAGTGTTTGCCGGGTTGGTGCGTATCGTCAAATATCTGGCGTTTTTTCTGTCAGTATTCGGGCCGGGTTTTTATCTGGTAGCGGTCAATTATGCGCCGGAGATCATTCCCCGGCAGCTTCTGACCATGTTGGCTACCGCCGAAGCAACCACGCCGCTGCCGCTGATGTTGGAGATGCTTCTTGTGGTGGTATTGCTGGAGATTGTGCGCGAAGCGGGCCTTCGCGCACCCAAACCTTTTGGCAACACTGTCAGCATTGTCGGAGGTCTGATCATCGGAGAAACAGCCGTTTCCGCAGGCATTATCAGTACACCGGTGCTTATTGCCTGTGCTGCTTCCATGATTGCAACGCTGGCAGTACCTCAGTTGTACGAACAATCCATTTTGTTCCGTATGCTTACAATCTTTCTGACCGGTTGGTTCGGCATGCCGGGTTTTACCTGCGCGGTGACGCTTTTGGTTTCCATGGCTATCGGCAGCAGCAACGAGATGTATGATTATCTGTATCCGCTTTTGCCCGCCTGTGGCGCAACCTGGCGGGATGGGCTGACCCGCAGCATCTGGTCGCAGCTTGCGAAAAAGGAGTATACCATTGGAAAAATCGAAAAAAGACAGTGACGGGCTTTTGGGGGTGTTTGTACTGTGCCTGCTGGTGGAACATCTCCTGCGCGGCAGTTTTAACAGTTCAGCGGCACCCATGCTGCAGACGCTGTTGTTTTCGGCGGTGATTCTGGCAGTGGTGATGTCGTGGTTTGTATGGGCGCAGGAACAGACATGCCGGGTAGGCTGGTGCAAAAAGCTGATTCAGGGAGTTCTGGCAGGGGTATTGGCGCTGGCGGGAGCCTCTTCCGCTCTGGAGGCAGGTCGCTTTTGTCGATACGCTTACGGCGATGACGCTTCGCTTTTGTATGCTGCAGTAATGGTCATGGTGCCTATGCTGTTTTTAAAGAAAAAAACTTCCCTTTCCGGAGCGGCGGGTCTGACACTTGCGGCGTTTGCGGCATCGTTTGCGGTTTTTCTGTTCAGCGTATTTGGCCGGCTTCGCGTGCAGGACCTTCAATTCAGTATGCCGGGGCAAATCGCCGGTGCGCTGGAGGAACAACTGATTCTTTACCCGGAATATTTGCTGCCCGCTTTTTGGTATACCGACAAGAAGCAGCGCTGCCGCAATGCGCAGGTGCTGCCTGTCTGGAATCTCGCTATTTTGTCAGCGCTGTATGTTGTGCTGGAAATGCTGTTCGGTGCAGGACTTTCTCAGCGTGTGAATCCTTTCCATTCGGCGGCGGCGCTGGGGGCTATCTCCGTGTTTGAACGAATGGAATGGGCCATGCTGATGCTTGGTACAGCGGCAGTCAGCGTGAAGCTGGCTCTCTATACAGTGTCGCTGTTCCGGGTCTTCCAACAAGAAGAGATGCTGAAAAAGAGCGCACGTGGCCCGCTTGGATGCAGCGCCGTATTGCTGGGGCTGGGGCTTGTTTTGCGCAATGTTCCGGCGCAGGATTTGACTTCTTGGCTCAATATTGGTTTGTGGGGGATGGTGATTACCGTATGCGTCATCGGTACGGGAATTTTTATGGCAAAGGGCAGGCCGCAAAAAGGCTCGCGGCATTGTTGAGCTGTGGACTACTGCTGGGGCATCTTTGCGCCTGTGGCGCAAAGCCGTTGGCGGAGCGAGGCATCGTGCAGGGCATTTTTCTGAACAATGCTTCACAGGGAAACTATGAAGCGCTGATTCTGTACTCAACTGCGAAAAGTGAACAGGAGATGGACACGGCAAGCGGAACGGGGGACACCGTGCCGCAGGCGTTTAGCAATGCAGTGAGGGCAATGCAGGCCGAGGCTTATTACGGAAAAACCGAACTTCTGGTACTGAGCAATACATGCAGCTATGCGCAGGTATTGGAAGCAGGAGAGTTGATTCGGCAGGAGCTTCAGCCGACGCCCACTATCCGGGTGTGGCAAGCGCCGTTGGATGGCGTTATGGCGACGCCGGAGAGCGCGGTGGACTTGTGCGAGACCATCCGGCAGTGTGAAAAAAAATACCGCCTTGAAAGCGGGCTGGAAAAGCTGGATGCGAACACGGACAGTGTGACATTGCCCAGCCTGCTGGAGACGGGGGATACTCTTCATATCCTCGGCAGGGACAGTGATGTCTGGTTTGACTCGAAAACGCAGGCGCAGCTTGCTGCATGCCTTGCGGGGAAGAGCACGGCACTCCAATTCGATGCGGGTGATTTTTATGTGGATGCGAAGGTTTATCCGCCGTATCAGTGCGGCACGCAAATTCAGCTTTGCCTGCACGATGTGGATTTCAGAGCTTACAATGATCAGACACAGGAACAGATGCACCGACAGCTTATCTTATTGCTGCAAAAAGCTTTCTTAGAAGTACTGCAGACAACCGGCTGGCCGCAGCGAGATCCGCTCGGTCTGAGTTTTGCCGTGAGGAGTGAAAGCGGCGATGCGGAAGCGTTGACGCTGGATGTTTGCCTGTAACAAAAAACCGGCAGAAAGCACAACGTCTTTCTGCCGGGAAAGAGCCCAAGAAATCAATTGCCCATCAGAAAATCCAGAACATCCCAGCCGTCACCGCCGGTTTGACGATACAATTCGGTGTAACCACATTGGCAGCAGGAAACTGTAACGAACTTTTTATTCTGAATATCGAACAGCTTGGCAAAGTTTCCGCCGGTAGCCTGCAAACGATCACTTTCATACTGGCGGCAGCCGCACTTCGGGCAGATATATTGAATTTTGTCCATGGCGCAAAGTTCCTCCGTTTTTCTTTTATCTTACACAGGAAAAGAGTAACCGTCAACGGGATCTTGATGTCGCAAACCGGAGCATGCGCGAAAAAAAGAGCGAAAGCAGGGCGCAGAACCAGAAAAAACTTCATTTTTCAAGGCTAATTTCAAATTCATGCAAAATTTCGCAAAAAATACGGCAATGTTATTGACATATGCAGGGGACTTTGTATAATAAGCAGTGTGTGTTGCATCTAAGCGGCGGGGAACTCCCCGCCGCTGACACATTGGCGTTGTATGTGCCACTGCAGCTGCCCGGCAGGCCATTTACCGGGTGGTGTAACAAACCTTTGCGGGGTGGCATAATTGGCGCTGACTCGCCGAGCGGGGCCGGAATTCTGGGGCCGTGCACCGCCAACGGGAAATTCCGCAAAGGGGGATGCAGAATATGGATGGATCATTGATCGTATCACTGAAAGACATTGTCGTTGACTTTGACGGGGAGCAGGTTTTACAGAGCCTGTCGCTGGACATTCACGATAAGGAGTTTGTTACTTTTCTCGGCCCTTCGGGCTGTGGAAAGACAACTACTTTACGCGTGATCGGCGGGTTTGTTGCCCCAAAGTCGGGCAGTGTTTTTTTTGACGGTGAGGATATTACCTCGCTGCCGCCGTACAAGCGGCAGGTGAACACCGTATTCCAGAAATACGCGCTGTTCCCGCATTTGAATGTGTTTGAAAATGTGGCGTTTGGCCTGCGCCTGAAAAAGATGGACGAAAAAGAGATCCGCATAAAAGTACTGGAGATGCTGGAGATTGTCGGCCTGAAAGGCTTTGAACGTCGCAGCATCACACAGCTTTCCGGCGGTCAGCAGCAGCGTGTTGCCATTGCGCGCAGTCTGGTCAATCAGCCCCGCGTTCTGTTGTTGGACGAGCCTCTGGGCGCACTGGATTTAAAGCTGCGCAAAGAGATGCAGCTGGAACTCAAGCGCCTTCAGCGGGAGATGAACATTACCTTTGTGTATGTTACGCATGATCAGGAGGAAGCACTGACCATGTCGGACACGGTCGTGGTGATGAAGAGCGGTGTCATCCAGCAGATCGGCAGCCCGCAGGATATCTATAATGAACCCAGAAATGCTTTTGTCGCTGATTTTATCGGTGCGTCCAACATTCTGGAAGGGATCATGATTAAGGACTTCCTTGTGGAATTCTCCGGCCATGAATTTACCTGCGTGGACCGCGGCTTCAAGCGCAATGAGCCAGTGCTGGTGGTCGTGCGCCCGGAGGACGTGGAAATTGTGCCGCCCGCCATTGGCATGCTGACCGGTCTGGTACGCGAAGTGATTTTCAAGGGCGTTCATTGGGAGATGCATGTGGATGTAGACGGGAAAGAGTGGCTGATCCATTCCACGCAGGCGAGCCAGCCGGGAGAGCTGATCGGCATGAACGTTGGCCCTGACGAAATCCATATCATGCCCCGAGCGGAGGTGTAAAGCCATGATCCGTTCCAAAGCTTCCCGCTGGGCGGCCGCGCCTTATCTTGTGTGGATGGCGATCTTTATCGTTGTCCCACTCCTGATTGTAATCTATTACGCGCTGACAGATTCGTCGGGGGCTTTCACGCTGGAAAACCTGACTCAGATTGGCCGTTACTCCAGCGTATTTGCCCGCAGTTTGCTGCTTGCCGCTGAGGCGACGGTGGTCTGTCTGGTATTGGCATTTCCGGTAGGATACTTCCTGTCCCGTCTGCGCGCCAACAAACAGCACATCATGCTGATGCTGGTAATGCTGCCCATGTGGATGAATTTTTTGCTGCGGACCTATGCCTGGATGACACTCTTGGAGAAAAACGGCCTGATCAACCGCTTCCT
>JBJEYG010000218.1:0-1503 GCA_051886555.1 Gemmiger sp. | reverse complement strand
GTTCGCCCGCGCCCAGCTGCTTCCTGCCGCCAAGCGCGGCTTTGCGCTGGGGCTGCGGCACAAGACCCGTGCCACCTCTATTTATAAGGAAGAAGCCCGCAAACTGCTGCTTCTCAACGGCGCGTCGGTTGTACTGGCGGCGTTCATCGGGTTCGGCATTTACCAGGGTGTGACCGCCGAGAGCTATATCGGCGCGGATGAAATCTATTACGCCTACTACATGAAGCATATCTCCGGCCCCTTCACCCGGGAGAGTTACGACTGGCTGGAAGAACAGGGCGAGGAGTTTGCCCCCATGCTCGAAGCCCAGCGGAAAGTGGCGGCCGGGAAACTTTCCGGCGACGCGATGCTGGCGTTCAGCTCGCTGCAACAAAAGTACAGCATCTACAGTCAGGTCATCAACCAGAATATCAACTACTATTTGAAAGAGCACCCCGGCGCGTGGCCGGTGTATGAAAGTGGCTATCGAAAATTGTTCTGCTTCACCGGCCAGGCCGATGTGCAGGATACGCTGCTGGCCGGTCTGGCCTGTGCGCTCTGTTTTTCGGGGCTGTTCTCGATGGAACGCCGCGGCGGCATGGAGACAATCCTCTGCACCACGCCGCTGGGCCGCAAACGCACGGTACGGGCAAAGCTCGCGGTCAGCGCGGGTGTGGCGGTGCTGATCGCGGCGGCGTCCTGTCTGCCGCATTTGATTCAAGTGCTGCGGGACTACGGCCTGCCCGCCGTCTTTGCCCCGGCGATGAGCATCTCGGAGTTTGAAAGCCTGCCTGCGTTTGTGACGCTGTCCGATGTGCTGCTGATCTGGTTCCTGTGCCGGGTCGCTGCCTGCCTGTGCATGGGCGCGATCACCCTCACGCTGGGCCAGGTGTTCGGCAACCTGCTGCCCGCGCTGTTCGTCAGCGCCGTGGCCTACTGCCTGCCGGCGCTGCTCAGCCTGTCGGGCATGGACGGCGGCATCGAGTGGCTGGGTTTCTGGCCATTGTTCCATGCCGCCGCGCTGCTGACGACCCAAGGCTACAGCGCTCAGGGTCTGCCCTACAACTACGGTTGGATGATACTTTTGTTTTTGGTGGCTGCACTGCTGGGTACTGTAACCTTGTGGGAACATTTGCGGGATTCCTACGAGTGGAAAGGGTTGACGTTGGATGCCGCAGATTGATCAAAATACGCTGATCTATGGGTCAATCCGTGTGGAATTGTCCGCACACAAGGTTCTGGTGCAAGGCAAACCGGTTCATTTGGCAAAAATGGAATATCGTCTTCTCTGTTATCTGATTCAACACGAAGGTCAGGTGCTTTCTCGCCAAGAAATTTTATCCAATGTCTGGGATTCACCGCCCAATGTAAAAACACGCACACTGGATATGCACATTTATGCTTTGCGAAAGAAACTTGGTTTGACCGATCGCCTAAAGACGGTGTTTCGGGTTGGATACAGATTACGGTTATTAAGCCAGAAGGAGGAATCACAACGATGAAAACAGAAGAAAAAGCGAAGAC
>JBJEYG010000217.1:0-6811 GCA_051886555.1 Gemmiger sp. | reverse complement strand
GATCGGAAACATGCAGCATCTGTGACACATCGGCGACTCCAGGCGTTTGCTGCACCGAATACAAAAAACCCGTACGGGAAATGTCCAGACCGGCCGGTATTCCGGCCTGCCGCAAATGCAAATTTACCAAATCATAAAGCATCCCATACAACTGTAAGGGCATTGCCGTGTCCTGCATTGAGATCTCCCCCCGTATATTACCATATAAATAGTAACAGGTTATATGTAAGTTGTCAATATAAAGACTATGTACATAGTATTTGTATAGATAGAAAAGTTTGCTTTGCTATTGAATTTTCAAACGCTCGGAGTTGCTGCCAATGGATACCGGCATTCTGTTAATGAAAGAATATGGGCATGTGGAAATCCGGCTGCGGGCGCTGATGGAACAGCGCCATATCAGCCGAAATCGTCTTGCCCGCATGATCGATGTCCGCTATGAGGTGGTGGACAAATGGTACAAAGGGCATGTGGAGCGTATCGACGCCGACATTCTGGCGCGGCTGTGCTATGTACTGGACTGCAGCCCGGGTGAGATCATTTGTTATATTCCCGGCCAGGCCAACCAGTAAAAAGCTGCCTCAGGATTCCCTGCGGCAGCCGCTTTTGTTGCGTATGGAGCCGCTTCGCATGCGGGCCACACAAATCAGCCGCACCGCCGGGCAGCCCTTTTGACAAAAGCAGCGCAAGCAGATCGCCCGCGGCCAACGACCGCGGGCGATCGTTATTCTTCCGTCATGGTGTCGAACTGGCTGTTGTACAGCGCCGCATAAAATCCGCCTTTTTCCAGCAGCTCCTCATGGCGGCCCTGCTCGACCACGCGCCCGTCGCGCATGACCAGGATCACGTCCGCTTCCCGTATGGTGGACAGGCGATGCGCCACGATAAAGCTGGTGCGCCCTTCCATCATGCGGGCAAACGCCGACTGGATCTTCAACTCGGTGCGGGTGTCGATGGAGCTGGTGGCCTCGTCCAGGATCAGCATGGACGGCAGGCTGAGCATGACCCGCGCGATGCACAAAAGCTGCTTCTGTCCCTGGCTGATGTTCCCCCCGTCCTCCGCAATGACGGTATCATACCCTTGGGGCAGCCGTTTGATAAAACTGTGGGCGTGGGCGGCGCGTGCGGCCTGCTCCACTTGCTGCGGGGTGGCATCCGGTTTTCCGTAGGCGATATTTTCCCGGATGGTACCGCGCTTGAGCCAGGTATCCTGCAAAACCATGCCATAGCTGGTCCGCAGCGACGCCCGTGTAACGGTGCGGATGTCCTGCCCGGCCACCCGGATGCAGCCGGAATCCACATCATAGAACCGCATCAGCAGATTGATGAGGGTGGTTTTTCCGCAGCCGGTCGGGCCCACAATGGCGATACGCTGGCCGGGGCGCACATCCAGCGTAAAGTTTTCGATCAGGGGGCGGTCGGGCAGGTAGCGGAAAGACACCCCTTCCAGCTCCACATGCCCGTCGCTGGCCAACTCCGGCGCATCGTCCGGCTCCGGGCTCTGCCCCGGTTCGTCCAGCAACGCGAATACCCGTGCCGCGCAGGCCAGGGCGTTCTGCATTTCGGTGACCACGCCGGAGATCTCGTTAAAAGGCTTGGCGTACTGCCCGGCATAGCTCAAAAAGATGCTCAGATCGCCGATGGTCAGCCGTCCGGCCACCGCGAACAGCGCGCCCACCAGCCCCACGCCCGCGTACACCGCACTGTTGACAAAGCGGGTGCAGGGATTGGTCAGACTGGAGAAAAACACCGCTTTCAGGCTGACATCCTGCAGGCGCTCGTTCACCTCATCAAACTGCTCCAGCACGGCGCGCTCATGCCCGAAAGCCTGCACCACCTTCTGCCCTTCCACCATCTCGTTGACAAAAGCGGTCTGCTCGCCGCGCACCGCACTCTGCTGCCGGAAATACCGGTAGCTGCGCCGGGCGATAAAACTTGCAACAAACAGGCTCAGCGGCGTGAGGATCACCACCACCAGCGTGATGGGCACATTGACTGTGAGCATGAAGGCCAGCGTTCCGCCGATGGTCAGCACGCCGGTGAACAGCTGGGTAAAGCCCATGAGCAAACCGTCCGAGAAGGTATCCACGTCGGCGATCATCCGACTGACCAGATCCCCGGAAGGGTGTGCGTCCAGCCAGGACAGGGGCAGGTCCTGCAGCTTGCGCATCGCCGCGTTGCGCAGATCCCGCGAAACGCAGAAAGTGACCCGGTTGTTGCAGGCCGCCAACAGCCACTGGGCCACGGCGCTGGCTACGGTGGCCAGCAGAATGTCCCGCGCGGTGATGACCAGCAGCGCAAAATCCACCTGCCCTGCCCCCAGCATACCGTCGATGGCGCGGCCCGTAAGCACCGGCACATACAGCTGTGCCGCCACGCTGACAGCCGCACACAGAATACTGAGCAGGATGTAGCCGCCGTACGGCCGGATCTGACGCAGAACGCGGCGCAGCGTACCTTTGGTTTTTTCTGCCGCCATCACCGCTCACCGCCTTTTTTGAACTGACTTTCGTAAATTTCCCTGTAAACGGCGCAATCCTTGCGCAGCGTTTTATGGGTACCCGCGCCTGCCAGCCGCCCGTCCTCCAAAACCAGGATCCGGTCGGCGTGCTGCAGGCTGGACGCCCGCTGTGAAACAAGAAACACCGTCATTTTGTTTTTGCGCTGTGCCTCGCACAGTGCGCGGCGCAGCGCCGCGTCGGTGGCAAAGTCCAGCGCGCTGGCACTGTCGTCCAGAATCAGGATGCGCGGTTTGCCCACCAACGCGCGGGCAATGGTCAGACGCTGCCGCTGCCCGCCGGACAGGTTGCGCCCGCCCTGCTCCACCGGCTCATCCAGTCCAAGCGGTTTGGCGCGCACAAATCCGGCTGCCTGGGCGGTATCCAGCGCCGCCCACAGCTCCTCCTCCGTCGCATGTTCGTTGCCCCACAGCAGGTTGGAGCGGATCGTCCCCGCAAACAGCTGCGCGCGCTGGGGCACCACACCAACCGCCGCACGCAGCTCTGCCCGCGGCCACTGCGCCACCGGCACACCGAACAGTGAAACGCTGCCGGACGTGGCGTCGTAAAACCGGGGAATCAGGTTGACCAGGCTGGATTTTCCGCTGCCGGTCCCCCCGATCACACCGATCGTCTGACCGGGCAGGGCGGAAAAACTCACGTCGGTCAGGCTTTCGCCGCCCGCGCCGGCGTAGGTCAGCGAAACATGGTCAAACTGCACGGCGGGGGCCTCCTTCCCCGGCGCCGGGGCGCAGCCCTCTGCCGGGAATTCCATGCCCGGCCGGGTGTCCAGCACAGCGCCCACACGCCCGGCACAGGCCACCGCTTTGCTGGTCAGCACCACCGTGTTGGCCAGCTTCACCAGTTCCACCAGAATCTGGCTCATGTAGTTGATCAGCGCCACCACGTCGCCGCTGAGCAGCCGGCCGCCGTCAATGCGCACTGCACCGGTGTTCAGAAGGGCGATGATGCACAGGTTTACCACCACATAGGTCAACGGGTTCATCAGGGCAGCGGCACGCCCGGCATGCAGCTGCATGCCGGTCAGGCCGTCGTTGGCCTGTTCGAAGCGCCGCACTTCATCCTGTTCGCGGCCGAACGCGCGCACCACACGAACACCGGACAGGTTCTCGCGGGTTATGCCCAACACGTCATCCAGCCGGGTCTGGATCTTTTTGTACATGGGGGCGGTCCAGGCCATAATGCCGAACACCACCACCGCCAGTACCGGAATGGCTACCACAAAGATCAGCGCCGCCCGGGGATCAATGGCAAAGGCCATCACCGCGCTGCCCACCACAATAAAGGGGCTGCGCAGGAACAGCCGCAGCGCCATGTTGACACCATTTTGCACCTGATTGACGTCGCTGGTCATGCGGGTGATCAGCGTGCTTGCACCGATGGTATCCATCTCGCGATAGCCCAGACTCTGGATGTGGGCGAACAGCTGCCGCCGCAGCCCGGTGGCACAGGCCACCGCAGCACGCGCGGCAAAATACTGGGCCACCACGCTGCACACCAGCCCCACCAGAGCCAGCCCCACCAGTGTACCCACGCCGCGCAGAATGTACCCGGTGTCTCCGCCGGTGATGCCCACGTTGATGATCTTTGCCGTGACCAGCGGCACAAACAGATCAAACAACGCCTCCAACATTTTGAACAGCGGCGCAAGAATGCTTTCTTTTTTGTAATCCTTCAGCTGTTGCAGCACATACTTCAAGCCACTTTCCCCCGATCCCTTTTAGTTTTCCTCAGCCCCGGCGCGCTTACTCACAAAAAAAGCGTGCAGCCACCGGGCCGCACGTCTTGGATCACCTGCCGCTGTTTTCGCCGCGGGCGCGGTTGTAAGCCCGAACCGCCAGAACCACAAACCAGAGCTGCGCGATACTGTACAGCAAAAACGCCGCGCTGCGCGCAGTGGCTGCTGCCGCCTGACCCGGATTCATCGTGCAGGCGGGAAGCAGCACTGTCAATGCAGCCAGGAACACCCCCTGCATCACCAGCATGTACTTGCCCTGACGGGTGTAGCCGTCGTTTTTCATGGTATCCCGGGCGCTGCGCAGCAGCAGCGCCGGGCAGGCCGCCAGCAGCGCCAGATCCGCCACCCGCGCCAGCGCCCAGAGCAGCGTCCCCGCGCCCTCTGTGCCGCACAGATACAGTTCCAGCGCCACCATGCACAACGGCGGCGCGGCATACCAGGCTTTGCGCCGATCCAGCGCAAGCAGCAGCAGCGAAACCGCCCACAGTACGCTCAGCGACACATCCGCCGCCGTAACTTCCGCAGGCACACCCAGGAAGGCGCGCCCGCCGCAGGCCACTGCCCCCACAAGGTAAGCCAGTGCCCGATGATCTTTCTTTTGAATGGAATTGTGCTTCACTGTTTTGATCCGCCTTTTGGGTTTTGTGCCATTATAGCACGGTGTGTCGTACGGTGCAAGGCGCATGGCCGCGCAACTGCCCCTTGCGCGCCGGCGGCAATCCTACTATAATAAAGAATAGCATTTTTTGTCGATGAGGTGTTTTTGATGGAATTTTCCAAACGACTGGACCTGTTCGGCGCCGAGATTTTCGCCGCCCTGAATGATAAAAAAATTGTCCTGGAACGCGAAGGCCGGACGCTGTACAATCTTTCGGTGGGCACGCCGGATTTTCACACGCCCGACCACATCAAGCGGGCGCTGATGGACGCCGCCGCCGAGGATGACAACTGGAAGTACAGCCTTCGCGACCTGCCCGAGCTGCTGGACGCCGTTTGCGCCTACTACAAGCGCCGTTATGGGGTGGAGCGTATCACTCCCGATATGGTGATGAGCTTTTCCGGCAGTCAGGACGGCATCGGCCACCTGGGTCTGGCGCTGCTCAACGAGGGGGATACCGTGCTGCTGCCCGATCCCTGCTACCCGGTGTTTATGACCGGCGCGCTGTTGGGCGGCGGCAAACCCTGGTATTACAAACTGACCAAAGAGAATGATTTTTTACCGGATGTAAATTCCATTCCCGCAGAGGTAGCCCGGAAAGCCAAATACATGGTGGTCAGTCTGCCCGCCAATCCGGTGGGCAGCGTAGGCACCCCCGAACTGTACGCCGGGCTGGTAGCCTTCTGCAAAAAATATGACATCCTGCTGGTGCATGACAACGCTTACAGCGACATTATTTTTGACGGCGCTGTGGGCGGCAGCCTGTTCAATACTCCCGGTGCGCAGGATGTGGGCGTGGAATTTTTCAGCCTGAGCAAAAGCTACAATGTCACCGGGGCGCGCATCAGCTTCCTGGTGGGCCGCCCCGACGTCATTGCCGCCTGCAAAAAGCTGCGCACCCAGATCGACTTCGGCATGTTCCTGCCGGTGCAGAAAGCCGCCATCGCCGCCCTCACCGGCCCGTTGGACGGCGTAAAAGAACAGTGTGTCCAGTACCAGCTGCGCCGTGACGCACTGTGCGGCGGGTTGCGCGCCATCGGCTGGGATGTGCCGGACAGCCACGGCAGCATGTTTGTGTGGGCGCCGCTGCCCGCAGGCTATACCGACAGCATGGCCTTCTGCATGGATCTGATCGAGCGCGCCGGGGTCATCTGCACGCCCGGCTCCAGCTTCGGCCCCAGCGGGGAAGGTTATGTGCGCTTCGCGCTGACCATGCCGCCCGAGCGCATCGCCCAGGCGGTGGAAGCCATCCGCGCCAGCGGCATTCTGGACTGATCCCGCCCCAAAGCCGCACGCGGGCGCAGCCAACAAGCTGCGCCCGCGTGCGGTTTTTCATTCCTGTTCCCGCCGGGCAAAAATACCGCCCAGGTCGTCTAAAATATCGTGCGGCAGCATACACTGCATTCCGCGGCGCTTTGCACAGGCGTCCGCGGCGGCTCCGTGCAAAAACACACCGCAGCAGGCGGCATCCGCCGCGCACAGCCCCTGTGCCAGCAAGGCGGCGATCATACCGGCCAGAACGTCGCCGCTGCCGCCCCGTGCAAGCCCCGGGTTGCCGGTGGGATTGCACCGGAGCGTTCCGTCCGGCGTTGCCACCAGCGTACCGCTGCCCTTGAGCACCGCCACGCAGCGGTATTTTTCCGCACAGGCCCGGGCAGCGGCGGGGCGGTCGGCCTGCACCCGGATCACCGTTGTTCCCAGCAGCCGGGCCATCTCGCCGGGATGGGGTGTCAGCACCGTTTCCGGGGGCAACATGTCTGCTTCCGGTGTACCGGCGGCCAGCGCGTTCAGACCGTCGGCATCCAGCACCATCGCGGCCCACCGCTTTGCCGCCGGGCCGGTCAGCAGCACACAGCGCTTCGCGGTCAGTTTGTCGGCATGGGCAGCCGCCTGCGC
>JBJEYG010000216.1:0-1508 GCA_051886555.1 Gemmiger sp. | reverse complement strand
TTCAATGACGAGCGGGTATATCACCGCAAAAAGACCGTGCTGGCTCCCGGAGAGATGGAGCAGGTTATCCTGACCCGTCAGCAGGTGGAGCAGTGCCCGGATCTGCGGCAGATCACCGTCTGTACGGAGGTGGAGTGACATGGAGACTAGACAACTGACCTGTATTGGCTGCCCGCTGGGCTGCCAGCTGACCGTCACGCTGGAAGAAGGCAAGGAGCCGGTGGTAGCCGGATTCACCTGCAAGCGCGGCGAAGCTTACGGCAAAAAGGAAGTCACCGATCCCACCCGTACGGTTACCTCCTCGGTGCGTGTCACCGGCGGCGAGATCGCCATGGCATCGGTCAAAACCAAAACCAACATCCCCAAAGGCAAAATCTTTGACGTGATGGAGGAGATCCGCGCGGTCACCCTTCCCGCGCCGGTGGAGCTGGGCCAGGTCATTCTGCCTGACGTTGCCGGTACCGGTGTAGCCGTTGTGGCCACCAAAGCAGTTGCAAAAGCACAGTAAACAACATACCGCGCCGACCGTAAGGCTTCCTTCGGTGGCGGGGAACATTCCTCTCTGACACAAGAAACGGCATGGCGCCGGTCTGCTTCGGACCGGCGCCATGCCGTTTTGGATAAAGAGATGCGGCGGTACCGACGTGCCGCCGGGGCGGAGTTTACTCCGCCCGGATCAGGCCCAGATGGACAAATGCGTGAAATAAACCGTCGTTATCCACCGTGTCGGTGATGTACTCTGCAGCGGCTTTCGCTTCCGCGCCGCCGCTGCCCATACAGACACTGTGGGCGCAATATTCGAACATGGGAATGTCCACTTTGGCGTCCCCGAAAGCAATGGTATCCGACCGCTCGGCACCCAGGTAAGCGAGCAGGTGATCGATGGCGTCCGCCTTGGTGATATCTTTTACACCCAGGTCACCGAACAGCGCTGTTTCCCCGGCGACGCCCCAGGTGCCGTTCTGCATATCGGGGAATTGTTCCCGCGTGTCAAGAAAATCCTGGTAGCTGTTGAGCAGATAGCTGACCTTGTTCAAGTCATGCCGGTACAGCTCGCCGCCGAAAATCATGTCGGGGAATACCTGCCGGACAGTGGCACGGTCGGAATCCGGACTTCCCTTGCGGGCGGAATACAGCTGAATGGCGCGCTGACCCGCCGTCTCAAAGTTCTCGCTGGCAAACAGGCCGTTGTTGCTTTCCAGATAAAATTCCAGCCCGCGGCTGTGCAGCCAGTCCACAATACGGCGACACTGGTCGGCGGTAATCAGCTTGTGCATCACCACAGTGCCGTGGTCTTCCACATAACTTCCGTTGCCGCCGATCATTCCGTCCAGCCCAATATCCCAAAGATTGGGGTAAACCTCCGCTTTGCTGCGCCCGGTGCAGATGTACACCCGGTGCCCATTGGCCCGCGCCCGGCAAATGGCGGTTACCGCAGAGTCCGGGAGGTGGTTTTCGTAATTTACCAGCGTGCCGTCCACATCTAAAAACAAAATTTTGCCCATTGA
>JBJEYG010000215.1:0-6822 GCA_051886555.1 Gemmiger sp. | reverse complement strand
AAGCGTGTGGCTGTGGTAGGCGCAGGCCCTGCCGGACTGTGCACGGCCGATTATCTGAACAAGCGCGGGCATCTGGTGACAGTGTTTGAACGTGAAGATCGCCCCGGCGGTTTGCTGATGTACGGCATTCCCAACATGAAGCTGGAAAAATCAGTGATTGAGCGACGCGTGGCTATTATGAAAGCGGAAGGAATCGAATTCCGTCTGGGATGCAATGTGGGTGCCAATGTAACGGCTGACGAACTGCTGGCCGATTATGATGCAGTGGTGCTGTGCTGCGGCGCCAAACAGGCCCGCGACATTGACGCTCCCGGACGAGATGCCGGCGGCATCTACTTTGCAGTGGATTATCTGACCAGCGTCACCCGCAGTCTGCTGGATTCCGGCTTTGCCGACGGCAGGGCTATCAGCGCCAGGGACAAAAAAGTTCTGGTCATCGGCGGTGGCGACACCGGCAACGACTGCATGGGTACTGCCATCCGTCAGGGCTGCGCCAGTGTGACACAGTTGGAAATGATGCCCTGCCCGCCTGCAGAACGTGCGGCCAACAACCCCTGGCCGGAATGGCCGAAGGTTCTCAAGACCGATTACGGCCTGCAGGAAGCCATTGCAGTGTTTGGCGACGACCCGCGCCTGTATCAGACCACCGTCAAAGAGTTCTACAAGAACGAAGCCGGCCAGGTTTGCGGTGCGCTGGTCAGTAGGCTGGAGAGCAAAGTGGTGGACGAGGCCACCGGCCGCCGCGCCATGGTCCCCACCGGCGAGGAATTCGCTGTGGAATGCGACCTGGTGCTGATCGCGGCTGGCTTTACCGGCTGCGAAAGCTATGTTGCCGATGCCTTCGGCGTCAAGCGTACCGCACGCGGTAATGTGGCGGATCTGGACTACGCCACCAGTCAACCGAAAGTCTTTGCCTGCGGTGACATGCGCCGCGGTCAGAGCCTGGTGGTTTGGGCCCTGCGCGAGGGACGCGAAGTTGCCGCCGTCGTGGATGAAAGCCTGATGGGCTACACCAATCTGTAAACCGGCTGCTCCGTCCGACGGAACAGATCCGCAGTCAAAAAACTCCGTATGGTTCAAAACCATACGGAGTTTTTTTGACAGAAATTGCTGCACCGCACAAAACGGAGGGATTCCCTTGCGGAACGGTTCTATAGCCCGGTCGCGGCAAAGGTTGCGGTTTCCGACTAAGCTCCCTTGCCAAACGGGAAAATTAGGCGTCCGTTTCAAAAATCAAATCCATATCCTTGATTTTTCCGTAATCGTTGATGTTCGTGGGAATATATCCCACATATCGATAGCCTTTTGCGGCGTATTCGTTAATAATTGTCCGATGTTCTTCTGATCTTGCACCACAAAATTTCCCGATATGAACGTTCACGTATTCATATTTTTTCATTATGCTTCCCCTTTCCGGGCCCAGGGCATCTCCCTTCGGCTGAATCAAGCATATCAGAAAAACTCATATTCTTCAACTGCCCATCCAAACTGCGCCCGGAAGCCGACGTGGTTGACAGAAGCGCAATATCGTTTTATAATATTATAAAACGATATTGAAAGGAAAGGTCGTGCCGCTATGCCCCGGCAGCCGCTGGAAAGTTTGACGGAACCGATGTTTTATGTATTGATGGCCTTATGTCGTGCGCCTATGTGCGGCACGGACATCGCATCCTTTGTTCAACAGAAAACCAGCGGTACGCTGGTCATCGGGCCAGCGACATTGTACACCATTCTGGCCAAATTCGAGAAGGAACAAATCATTCGCGAAGTCGCCGTTGACGGGCGCAGGCGGACTTACCGCATCACTGAAAAAGGGCGCGCCGCTTACCGGGCGGAGTTTACCCGGCTACAACGCTGTGTGGCTGACGCGCAAAGCGAGGAGGTTTGAACCATGCTGCAAAATGTACAGCGGGCACGCAATTCGGACGCCCCGCGCCGGGTATGGCGCATGGCCCCCTGCCCGGCCTACGATGTGGAACACGCACAAAGCTGGTTGGAGGACCTGGCTTCCGAAGGATATTTTTTGTGCAGCAAAAGGATCCGGGGCATTTTCGCCCGGTTCGAGGTTGGGACGCCGCGTGCCGTCCGTTACCGTCTGCATGCGTCGCGCCGGTTTGGTGATCTACTGGATGAAAACCCCGGCCGCCCGGAGCAGCCGGAGATCGAGCTTTGTGAAGCCTGCGGCTGGCAGTACACAGCGGCCTGGAATGGATTCGCCATCTACCGCAGTGATGACGCCCATGCCCCCGAATTAAACACCGACCCGCAGCTTCAGGCCGCAACGCTGGGCGGCATGCGTCGGGATGCATTTCTGAGGTTGATAACGTCCTTGTTCTGGCCCTGTGTGTACCTGCCACTGATGGTTCGCGGGCAGCCGCTGTACTACGCGCTGCGATGGGGGTTTGCAGTCTCAGTGCTGGGCTTGTGTCTGTGCACCGTCGGCATAGTATTTGCACTGACAGAATTGATTCGGTTGATCCTGTTGCAGCGCAGATTAAAAGCCGGCAAACCGTTGGAACACCGCACCGACTGGCAGCGACATGCCCGCGCTCACCGGATTTCATGGTTTGCATTTTTGGCATTGACCGTCGCCGCTGCGGCCGCCCTGGTGACGAGCGCACATTCTATGGATACAGCCAAAGAAAATGCGCTGCCGTTGGAGAGTTACACGGAGCCGCTTCCTTTTGCCACCTTGCAGGACATCGCAGGCAGCGGCGAGATCATATGGGATGCAGAAACAAAATACATGCGTAATCGCATTTTGGTACGCAGTGACCCGCTGGCCCCCGTGATGCTGGAATACGAACAGAACGCCACCGTACTTCGCGAGGACGGTACCGCGCTGAACGGCAGTCTGTATACCGACTATTATGAGCTGCGCACCCCGGGCTTAGCCCACCGTCTGGGGAAAGAGCTGGCAACCCGCTGGAGGAACAGCAACCAGGAGCTTGTCCCCCTGTCCCTGGAGGGTGTGGATGAGGCCTGGTATTGCGAAAATGGTGCGCTGTCCCACCTGATTCTGGTATGTGACCGGCGTGTTGCCGGAATTGTTTTCTTTACGGTGGGTGGCGAACCAACGTTGATGCAGGCCGCACCGGTGTTTGCCCAGCAGTTTGCACAACACCCGGCCGAATGATTGCGCGCCCTCATGTAAAGCAATTTCACTTCACACGAGGGCGCATCCCTATATTTATAGCTAAGCGCATCAGCGGATCGGCTCAATGAGCCAGCATTGGCCCGGTTCATCCGCACAGTCTCTCAAAACCACTTCCCCGGACGCAGCATCTCCAGTCAACAACAGCGCGTTTCCGTCCACCGTGTGGATCTCCAGTGTATAAGTCTCGTCCTGCAGAGGGCACAAATACCACTGCTGTGGCCAGTTGTTGGGATCTGACGGAAACTTTTGCCCTGCAAAAGCAGTCTCCTCATAACTGCTCATTCCAATTCCCACATTGTTCTGGGCATCCGCCAGAAGCTGATATGCCTGATTTTGCGGCATACTATCCAGAAGCAGCCTATCATACAGCGTCCGGATCGCAACCGGTTGAGCCTGTTCTGATATCAGCACAGCCCGACTTCCCTCAATGGTCAAATCCAGGGTCAGGTACAAGTCCGTTCCTGCCAGACGAATGGTATAAGCACCGCTTTCCAGTGTAGGTACCTGTTGTGCGCGCCATTCTCCATAGGCCTGCGGCTGCCGCCGCGCTTCGGTCCGGTCACAGGAGAGATACAGACCACTGACACCGCTTACAGCAAGCAGCATCGCCGCTACGACAAAATATGCCATCGACCTGTCCTTCCACAGCACCTCTTTCGTTTCGCAGGCAGGCTCCGCAGCCCACATGCCAAACCTGGCAAATCCCTGCAGCGCAAAAGGCAGCAGCAAAAACACATAAACCACGGTGTACTGTGCCTTTGCCTCCCAGAACAGGTGGAAGAAAAAGCCTCCGAGAAAAGTGATCACAAAAAACAGCTGCTCCGGCCGGATGCTGCGCCGGCAAAGAATCAGGTAGACCAAACTCCATGCCCAGATCTGCGTCAGGGCAATGTTCGCCGCAAACAGGTAAATCCGGTGCAACACGCCGTCCACACTGAGCAGGCTGCGAACCCAGGAGGCCTCCAGCGGCTGCATGGCACGGTTGTGATTGGCCTCAATGCTTTCAAATGTTGGCATATTCCACTGCGAGGTTGTCTTGCGGGCATAGAACCGCAACGCCATAGCCGGATCCGACTTAAATTCATCCAGCCTCTCCCGGATGGAGTCGCGGCAATATTCGTCAGCGGCGTCCTTGCCTTCGTCTGTGTAGAGACGCACTACTTTATAAGCTTCCTGCTGACCGATCCATCCTTCCACAGCATCAATGTCCTGCATTCCCAATGCAAGCCAGGAAGTTGCAGGCTTTCCGCCTCCCGGCACCAGTTCGGTGCCTTGGTAAAGAGCCGCTTGCGCAGCGACAGTCCCCAGAGGAATCAGCAACAACATAGCTATGATCGCTGCCAAGGGCCGGCAGCTCTTGCGGCGGACAGCTTCCCAGAAAAAATAAAGACCTGTCGCAATGGAAAAAATCAGATAGTTCTGCTTGAACAGCACCGCCAACATTCCCAGCACGCCCGTCAGCACACACCAGCGCAACGCAGAGGTCTGCCGGTAACGCGTCAAACACCAAAGCTGGGCTGCACTGCAGGCAAGTCCCGGCAATGTTCCGTACATGAAAGTTACATACAGCGTCATGGCAAGGAACAGCACATACAGCAACACATAATCCGGTTCCCGACCGGGCGTTTCAAACAGCACTGCTGCTGATCGAGCCAAAAACAGCGCCGTCACGGCCAGTCAGAGTACATTTGCCAGCTGAATTGCTATCGCAGCATTTTCACCAAACAATGCTAAAAATGCCATATCATACCACAACAAACCGATCTGATTGGGACAAAGATCGATATACCGGCCCTTGCCCAACGGGGAAAGGTCCCCGCTGAGCAGCTTCCGTGCAGCATTGTACACTTCAGCGGCGTCCTTGGCCGGCTCCATACGGCAGCTGCAAATCAGCCAGACCAATAGTACCAGCGCGACAGCCGCAATTGCCAATTTTGCCGCTTTATGCTGTTTTTCCGTCCTGCAGGCATGGCGCCCCCAAAGCCGCGCGCCTGTCGCAAGCAGCGCAAATACCGCCAGATGCAACCACAGTGTGTCGGCAGTATAAAAGCCTTTGGTGGTACCCGTGTCCATCGTGCGGGTGTCCTGCGTGGTCAAAAACACACTCTGCTGCAGCAAAAACAGCAGGATCAAGCCTGCCAGCACCATGACAAATACCGTCAGGACACGCTCCGCTCGGGCGGTGCCGGCCCCCTTCCGCTCTATCAACGTTCCGTTTTCCAGTAACGGCAGCTATATGGTGCCAGTTCGCTGCCGCCGCCGAAGTCATGGGGTTGACCGGTAATCAGGTCCACAGCCGTGCCGCTTTGTGCGTCAAAATGGGCGACACAGGATTCACAGCCCGCGTTGATGGCCACAATAACCCGCTCATTCTCACTGCGGCGCTCAAACACCAGCAGTTCAGGCTGCACCTGAAGGTTTTTATAACTGCCATAGCACAGTGCTTCGCTGCCGGTGCGCACCTTGGCCAGTGCGGTAATCCACTCCGTCAGTGCGTTCCGCTCTGGCACTTCCACCGCAGGCCGCAGCGAGGCATCACCGTTCTTTTTATCACCCTCCATGCCCCACTCGCTGCCGTAGTAGACTGCAGGCACTCCCGGCATACCAAACAGCAACCCATACACCAGCGGAAGCTGTTCCTTGGTTTTGAGCAGCGTCGCAATCCGGCTGACGTCGTGATTGTCGGCAAAACTCAGCGGATGCTTGCCAGTGTACAGGCACCAGGGTTCGCTACCGAACTGGCGGTTCAGGCTGTATGCAATCTCATGCATGTTGGAACTGTTAAAGCTGGAATAAATCCCCTTATAACATTCATAGTTGGTCACCGAATGGCAGCACAGAGGGTTCATCCACTGATTGTAGTCGCCGTGCAACGTTTCGCCCATCAGCACAAAATCGGGTTTCAGCCCGCCGGTAAAAGAACGCAGTTCCGTCAGAAATCCCTTATCCAGGCAATAGGCTACATCCAGGCGCAAACCGTCGATGTCAAACGCATTCACCCAGCCGCGCACTGCGTCAAACAGATGCTGCCGGACTGCAGGGTTGTGCAGATTCAGCTTGACAAGGTTTTCGCAGCCCTCCCAGCATTCGTACCACAAGCCGTCGTTATACGAGTTGTTTCCATCAAAATTCACACAGAACCAGTCCTTATAGGGGCTGTTCCAACGGTTTTGCAGCACATCCTGAAACGCCCAGAAGCCACGCCCCACATGGTTGAACACACCATCCAACATAACTCTCAGCCCTGCTCCGTGCAGCGCGGCACACACTTCGCGGAAGTCCTCGTTTGTGCCAAGACGGCAGTCAATCCTGGTATAATCGCGGGTATCATAGCCGTGGGCGTCGCTTTCAAAGACCGGGTTGAACAGCACGCAGGTCGCCCCCAATGCGCGGATATGCCCGGCCCATTCCTTGATCCGTAGAATCCGGTGCGACGGCTGACCGTCATTTTCTGCCGGTGCCCCGCAAAGTCCCAGCGGATAGATCTGGTAAACGACCGCTTCCTCAAACCACATAAAAGTTCCTCCGTTGTTTGTATTTCTCTATTTTCACGCTCCACCGAACAGGGAGCATCTATCACAAAAATCGCTTCAGCCGCTTGCGCCACCGCAGACGGTAGAGCATCGTGAGGCGGTCCAGCGCCGCATCGTAGATCACAAACGCCA
>JBJEYG010000214.1:0-1515 GCA_051886555.1 Gemmiger sp. | reverse complement strand
CAGCATGACCAGCAACGCCACAAGCTGCTGGTCGCGGAATCCCAGGCGGATGGCAAGCGGCAGGAACACCGCCGTCAGGATCACCAGTTTGAAGTTCACCGCCATCAGCGTCGGCCCCAGCTTTCGGAACGCCTTGGCCCCTTCAAAGGATGCGCCGATGGACAGAAGCGCCAGCGGTGTGGTGAGCGCGGACAGGCTGGAGAGCGTTTTGCCGACGACCGTTGGCAGCGAAAACGGCAGCAATCCCACCAGCAGCCCCGCCAGAATGCCCAAAATGATGGGGTTGGTCACCACGCCCCGCATCACCCTGGCCGCACGGCCTCCCGGCGCCTCGCCGTTGCCGTTGCCCTCAACGGTAAGCACCAGAACCGCGTAAACATTGAACAGCGGCACGCTGCCCAGCATCATCAGCGGCGCCATTCCGGAGCCGCCGTACATATTGGTGATGAACGCCACGCCCAGAATGGCCGCGCTGGACCGGTAGCTGGCCTGCACAAACTCACCCACCAGAGATTTGTCCCGCAAAAACAGCCGCGCCAGACCCCAGACGGCAAAAAAAGCCGCCGTGGTGGCCGCCGCGCAGAACAGCACATATCCCGGCTCGAAGTCTCTGCGCAGGTCGATCTCCAGCATGTCACAGAACAGCATGACCGGCAGCGTGACCCGGAATACCAGCCGGTCGGCGGCAGAGCAGAAAGAGTCGGGCAGGAATCCCGCCCGGCCCAGCAAATACCCCAACGCCATGACCAGGAATACCGGCATGGTAGAATTGAGGCTGAAAATCAGATTGTCCATGTGCGCACCTGTTGCATCCTTTTTCTTTTTGCTGAAACCTTCTGTCATTATACCATCTTACTCGGCAAATGACAGCCCCTTTTGCGCATTTTACCGAATCCTTCGGCACGGCTTGACAATTCCGCGGCACCGCAGTATGCTGTACTGCGGCCGGGGGGTTCCCTGCCGTTTGGTGTAAAAAATGCGGTACAGCAAAAGGAACGGAGTCATTTATGCAAAAGCTCAGCAAACGTCCCACCCGCAGCCAGGCTGCGGCGGGGATGAAGTTTTTCGCGCTGCTCAACGCCGGCCTGTTTGTGACGGCGCTGGGCATTGCACTGTTCAAAACGCCCAACCACTTTGCTTTCGGTGGCACGTCGGGCGCGTCCATCATCCTGTCCACGCTGTTTCCCCGGTGGAACGTGGGTGTGTTCATGTGGCTGGTCAACGCCGTGCTGGTGGCGCTTGGTTTTGCCTTTCTGGGGATCCGGGCGATGGGGTGGACGGTGTACTCCTCCTTCGCGCTGTCCTTCTATGTCAGCCTGTGCGAGCGTTTGTGGCCGCTGTCCGCCCCGCTGACGGACGATACGTTTCTGGAACTGTGCTTTGCGGTGATCCTGCCCGCCGTGGGCAGCGCAATTGTGTTTGACATCGGCGCTTCCACCGGCGGCATGGACATTCTGGCCATGATCCTGCACAAATACACCAGCCTGGGGATCGGCCGTGCGCTGATGGTCAGCG
>JBJEYG010000213.1:0-6861 GCA_051886555.1 Gemmiger sp. | reverse complement strand
AAAAACGGAAAATATTGGGCCAGGTGAGTGAAATGCCGGGCCAGGTATTGCCGGAAGGGCGCACACCCGCCTGTTGAATGGCGTCTGCCGCCACATTCTGCCCCGTCACCGCTCCGGCCAGTATCCATTTGGACGCCCAGCAAAGCGCATAACCGCCGCCCCAGCAGACGCTTGCGCCCACCACAACACCGCTGCGGACGGCAGGCGAAGATTCCTCCCGTGCCGGCCGCAGCAACCACACCGTGACCGGCAAGCCCAGCGTGAGGATGGGCGTGACCAGCAGATCGCAAAACGAAGTACAGGCGCCTAGGCAAACCAGCCCCAGCGCCAGGTTCTGACCGTCGGGGCGTTTTGCCAGCACCCAGAGGCAGCCTGCGTAAGCAATGCAGAATGTGGTAAAAAACTGCACCTGACGGGGCACAAAAACCACGCTGACCAGCAGTTGGCTCAGTGCAAACCACACCGCCGGGCGCAGGCCGCACTGCTTTTTGAGAAGCAGAAGCACCCCCGCCAGCAGCGCAAACAACACCGCGTACTGCGCCACCCGCACGCCGGTGACGGTGGTGACGCACAGCAGCGGCCGCAGCCAGATCAGATACCCATGCCAGTACCGCGCGTAGGAAAACGGCTCCAGGTCCGCGGCACTCTGCGCGGCATCGGCCAGACCCAACCGCCCGGCGCAGTAAGCCTGCAAATCATCGGCCATGGTTTCAAAGTTGTCCACATTGTAAGTGGTGGCTGTCATCGCGGCGGTCAGCGGCGGCTGTTCCGACATGGCGGCTGCCTCAAACAGCATGATGGTATCGGTGTAATTGTCCATCTGGAACAGCTTGAATCCGCCGTATTCGGGATACAGCCCTTCCTGCTGGATGGTAAAGGTCGAAGCATACACATTGCGCAGCACAGCGTCGCCGGGCAGCGCACAGGCCGCCAACAGCAGCACAAACAGTGCCGCCACCGTTGCAGCCAGTACCGCCAGCGCCTTCAGAAGGAATTTTGCAGGAGAAAAAGGTCGTTTTGCCATAAAATTTCCTCAGATTCATCAAAAATAGAGCCGGGCAGCATTGTCCGGCTCTATTATACGGCATTTTTCTCTGCGGTTCAACCACGGCAGCCGGAAGCATCCCCCTGCCTGCTGACCGAAAGCACAATTCCCATTTCCCCCAGCAGCATCAGCAAACTGGTACCGCCTGACGAAAAAAACGGCAGACTGATACCGGTATTGGGAATGGTGTTGGTGACCACCGCAATATTCAGCACCGCCTGCAAAATCACCTGCACCACAAAGCCCACCACCAGAAGCGCACCAAATTTATCCCGTGCGCGCACGGCAATGACCATTCCCCGGAGCAGCAACAGCAAAAACAGTCCCACTGCCAGCGCGGCGCCTGCAAATCCCAGTTCCTCGCAAAGGATGGCAAAGATAAAATCGTTCTGCGGCTCGGGTACATAGAGGTATTTCTGGCGGCTGTTCCCCAGCCCCAGCCCCGCTGCGCCGCCGGACGCAATGGCGTACAGGCTCTGGATGGTCTGGTGTCCTTCCCCCAGCGGGTCGGCAAAGGGGTCGCGCCAGCTTGCCAGCCGGTCAGCGGCATAGGGCACCAGGTCGGGCAGCAGCACCACCGCCGCACAGATGGCCGCCACAGCCAGCCCGCCCGCCGCAGCGAACCATTTCAGTCCGGTACCGCCCACAAACATCAGCACCGCACCGATGCTCAGGATCAGCAACGTGCCGGACAGATGCGGTTCCATCAGCATCAGCACCGTGACCAGCCCCAGAATGATGCCGAACGGCAGTACGCCGGTGGAAAATTCTTTCATACGGTCGTGGTTCAGCGAAATAATGTGGCTGAACACTAACACCACCGCAAACTTGGCGATCTCGCTGGGCTGAAGGGTTCCCACCCCCGGAATGACAATCCACCGCTTGCAGCCGTTGTACTCCGGCATGACCAGCACCACAGCCAGCAGAATCAGGGAAACGCCCAGGATCGGCCAGGCCAGTTTGTGCCAGATGTGGTAATCCACCAGGCTGGCGGCATACATGGCACACACGCCTACCGCCGCGAACAGCAGCTGCGGACGGATGTAGGTGTACGGGTCGCCCCGCCGGTACATGGCCACCGCGTACCCTGCTGAGAACAGCATCACCAGCCCGTACCCAAGCAGGATCAGCAGCAGCGCGAGAAAGGGTACGTCCAGCCCGGGCTTCGCCCGGATGTTCCGCCACAGAGCCTGCCAGCGGCCTGGCCGCCCGGCAGATGCCCCGGGATAGGCCTGCGTCAAAACAATCACCTCCCCCGCTAGTGTACGCGAAGGAGGTGTGTTTTAATCCTGTTGTCGCGGCGGTTCATCCCGTCCACGGCGCAGTTCTTCCACAATGAGCGCCGTGCACACCGCGATGAGCACCGCCAGCAGCACAATGCCGCAGCGGATGGGTACCAGCCGGCTTTGGTACACACTGGCGCTGCCCGTTTCAAAGGGAAGCCACCATTCGCCCGGCACCCCGCCGCGGGTAACGACCAGATAAAAGCATACCGTCACCAGATACCACGGCGAAATACCGCCGGGGAGCCGGCAGCGTTCCGGGTGTGGCGACCTTGTAACCAGCATACCCCGTCATCGGACGCACAGTCAAGCAAAGGTTCTTTGGGCGCTTCAATCGGATCCACAGGCAATTTCAGTATGTAGTCAACGTAACTCCCGTGAAGTAATGGGTCAGGATGGCATCGTAGGTCCAGCCCTGGTTGGCATAACCGACGGCGCCCCACTGGCTCAGGCCACAGCCGTGCCCGTAACCGTATACATCAAAAATAAAGCAATCCAGATCCGCGTTGTAGGTAAAGGTAAAGCAGTGGCTGCGCAGGCTGCGCCCGTCCACGCTTTTGCCCGCAGTCAGCGTTTCACGGAACCACCGGCCGCTGCAGGTGGTGTTCTGTCCGCCGTCCGGGCCAATCTGCATCTGGGTCACCCAGCCGTAGCTGTTGGTGGAAAGGATTTTGAACCACTGGTTTTTGTCCACACCAGACAGATCGATGCCGGTCTTTTCCAGCACCGCCTGGCACAGCGCATCCGCCGAAAAACGTGCGCAGCCCGTCGCATTGCCGTTGGTGTTCCAGTTGGTGGCCGTTGTCCGGTCGTAGGGGCTGTCCACCGCCTGCAGATAGGCGCGTTCATTGCCCCACACATCCTTGGCGGAGGCCGTACCGGTGGAAGCGCTGGCGAAATAGGGCGTAAAACACACCTGACCGTTGTAGGTCACCAGCACATGAGCCACCTCCTGCGCCGCCTGCAGAGCAGCCGCACCGGGCGTTGCACCCAGCACAGAGGGGTACCCCCCCTGACTGAGGATCCAGCAGTGGGTAGCAACGCACTGGGCTTTATATGCCTCCAGCGGAGCGTTGGAGCCCAGCTCATTCTGCGCCACCATCGCCAGGCAGGTAACCAGATCCATCGTTTGCCGGGTACCATTCAACGTAACGTTGATGGTTTCGCCTTCCGCGGAACTGCTGCCGGAGGAATCGCTGCTTTCCGGGGCCTGGCTGCCACCCTGGTCGGAACCGCTGTCCGGCGCGGGGGTGGGCGTGGAAAGGATTTCCTCCACCGAAACGGTGGTCTCGGGCAGATCGCCCTCGGCCCCCTGATGAAGATCCGTTTCCACCGAGGATTTTCCGTTGGTGGCCACGTCGCTCAGGCCCGCGATCAGCTTGTCCGCCGAAGCCAGCAAATCGTCGGTCTGGCTTTGCAGCGCTTCAATCTGCTGGGAAAGTTCATCACCGGTAAGGGTTCCGGCGGAAGATGCGCTCTCCTCCTCCGCTGAAGCAGAAGCGGGAACCGCCTGTTCCCGCTGGGCATACCAGTCCATCGCCTCGCTCAGCAGCGCTTTGGTATCGGGCACGGGACGGCCCTGGGTACGGTACTGGGCCTCCGTCAGCAGTGCCTGTTCGTTGGGTGTTACCGCCGAGCCGACCAGCTGCGCGTCCTCGCCCGTCTCGATACGCCGTCCGGTGACGCAGATCTTGATGCCGTCCTCATCGGAGTCGGAAACAAGCGTCAGGAACCGGGAATCGTCCGGAACCGCCACACCGGTATCAAACAGGCTGCGGGCATGCAGGTTCCATACAAAATTCAGGTAATCGTAATAAACGGAAAGGTCGCCGGCGGTGGGATCAAAGCCGTTCTCCTGCGTGTCGGCAGGGTCCCAGTAATAGACGGCCAGAACCTTGTAGCGATAGGTCTCCGCCTGGGTATACAGCGTAAATCCGCAGTTTTCTTCCAGCGTTTGCTGGTTGGCCATGCCGGCCAGCGAAGCCGTTCCGCAGTCGATAACGGTGTTGGAAGGATACTGCGCGTCCAGCCGGATCTCCCCCGTCAGGCGGGGCGCATAACCGCCCGACTCGCCGGAATCCGCCAGCGCGCCGCCGAACGCAGTGGACTTCTCGCTGTGCTCAGCGGAGTACACCAGGCTGCCCTCCGCCCCCGGGAATGCCAGATACCCCGCAACGCTGCCGTCCTGCGCGGCAGCCTTGCTCAGATAACCGGCGGCCTTGTTGTCAAACGCCGCAGTACCGTAACTGCGGGGCGAAGGTTTCTGTCCCAGGTTGTGGGTAAAAAACCAGAACAGTCCCACGGCGACCGCAGCCACGATCAGGATCACCGCGCACAGAAGAATGCGTACCGTCCGCTCCTGCCGGCGCTCGCTGCGTTCGATCATGGCAAGGCTTTTGTTTTTGATGGGGTTGCCCACATCTTCTGCGTCGGAAGGGTCGAACAGTTTTTTTGCCGCCTCGTCGATCTCCTCGCTGCTCATGGATCTGCGCTCACCGGGCAACGGCATGGTAAACTCCGGAACCTCGTCATCCAGGATGGAATGGGGTGGCTGCGGACGGTCAACTTGCCCCAAATCGGCCGTCGGCTCGGGCTGCGGCGCAGGTTTTCGCTGCGCGGGACGGCGGGGTTGCGCATCCTCCTCAAACCGGATCGCACCGCTGGGACGCATGGCGGCAAACCGTTTTGCGGCAGCCGACGCGGCATCCTCGGAAGTCCCGGCAGCCCGGGACGGCTGCGGCTTCTGTTCGGTCGTTTTTTCCGGCTGGGGTTCCGGCGTAAGGCGAACCACACCGGTGGCATCCGTTTCTCCGTCGTCCTCCTCCCCATCCATCAGCATGGCCAGGTATTTGGCGCTCAAATCGTCCACCGACTCGGCATCCTCCGGTTGGAATTTCGCCTTTTGCTGGCTGGCCGCAGCGCGGGCGGCGGCCGCAATGGCAGCCGCATCCTGGGGGGAATGCGCCGCCGGTGTTTCCGGCTGGTCCAGCTTGACCACCGCGTACTCGGTGGTATCTTCCTCGTCCTCGTCCTCGGCGGGCATGGCAGCGCGGGGCCGTCCGTCCATCTCGGTATGCTCCGCCACCGGCTCGGTAACGCCGGGCACCGCGCTGCCAAACAGTCGTTTTCCGCCCGCTTTGATGCTGCTGCGAATGGAATCCAGCGGCAAGGGCTGGGTATCCACCATTCCCTCCTGCGAAACGATCAGCAGCGGCGCATCGTGGCCCGGGCGGAAGGAAATGGTGCTGTCGCTCATGCGCATGCCCATGGCGCGCCGGCGTGCCAGGTCCAGAATATGGTTGGCGATGGCATTTTCCGACAGATCCGGGTTGACGGCAGTGGCCACAGCCCCCCGTTTGTCGCACAACAGTACGAAGGGAGCCTGCCCCACCGTGGCGGGGGTATACACGGCCGCGTAATCCGCGCCGCCCACCTGCATGGCGGTCTGGGCGCGGCCGGCTGCCGCCTGCACCACATCGCCGGGGAACTTTTTCAGCAGCGCCTGCGGCGTGACGATGCGGCGTGCCTTGTCGGGATCGCCGTAGGTCTGGGTGCCGAAATCAAACACCGCCTCACTGTGTTCCAGCGGGCGCAGCGCGTTGCCCAGAATACGTCCGGTCTGCTCATCCGCCGCTACGATCAGGCGGCGCTTTTTCAGCAGCGCTTCCAGCGTGGCGCGCGCCAGGCTGATTTCGCCCACGCCGCACACCGCCGCATCAAAGCGCAGCGCCAGGTTTTTGACCCATTTATCGCAATAGCTGTCCGCCATTGCCTGGGTGGGCGCAGACGCCTGCACGCAGATGGCATATTCGCCGTCTTTTTCCAGCAGACGCAGCCCCGGGCAGCCGTCCTTCTGCGCGGTACGCAGAATGGCGGTGACCGTTGCGGTTGAAACGCCGAACACGCGCAGCACACGCTGTTGGGTTGCCAACATGCCTAACACCTCCGTGGGTTGTAAAAATCGTTTCTTCGTCAGATATTCAATGTTTCAGGCGCAGCGTCGGGGCCGGTTTCCAGTGCGCCGGGCACCGGCAGGTCAAGCGCCATACGGCGCAGTACATCCAGTGCCCACAGCGCGGCACGAATGCGCACCACATTGCGCTCACCGTAGCCGGACAGCGGCAGCCGCAGCAGATAGGATTTCCCGTTGCGGGCGTCCGCCCCGGCCAGATAAACGGTCCCCACCGGTTTGCCGGGCAGTGCACCGCCCGGGCCTGCAATACCGGTAACGCCCACGGCCAGCTCCGCGCCGGACGCTTTCAGCGCGCCCCGCGCCATGGCCACCGCCACCGGGCCGGACACCACGCTGTATCGTTCGATCAGCCCGGCATCCACCCCCAGCATCGCCTGCTTGGCAGCCTCGGCATAGGTGACAAAACCGTAGCCGAACACCTCGCTGGAGCCGGGCACATTGGTCAGCTTTTCCGCGATCATGCCGCCGGTGCAGCTTTCCGCCGTGGCCGCGTGCAGCCCTTTTTCGCGCAGGGCACGCACCACGGTATATTCCAGGCCGGGCACGTCCACATCGTAGGC
>JBJEYG010000212.1:0-6895 GCA_051886555.1 Gemmiger sp. | reverse complement strand
AGAGCAACCTGGCCTTCCGGAGAACCGGTGTCGCCCTCGTGGATCGCAGCTTTGGCGATAATGTCTTTCTTGGCTTCCATGATAATACCTCTCTTTGATAAATTTGCCAACGGCGCAGCAAGGGGCAAACAAGGTTCCCTTTCGGCGGTCGGAACCGTCCAGGGCATACACCCGGAGCCGGGCCGCGGTAACGTGAGCATTATATCACAATGTTAAGAAGATTACAAGAAAAATTTTGACTTTTCTGCTGCCGAAGCGATCATTTCCCGGCTTTGTCAAAGTAGGCCCGGCTCTTTTCTGCAGCGTCCAGAATCAATGCGCGGAGTTCACTCAGCGAGTCGAACTTTCGCACCGGGCACAGATATCGGTGGAACTCCAACCGCGGCCGCGTACCGTACACATCCCCCGCAAAACCAGGTACATAGGTTTCGCAGGTAACGGCTGCGCCCCTGCGCTCCACCGTGGGGCGAGAACCAAGGCCGGTGGCGGCAGGATACCAACGTCCTTCCAGCCAAATACGGGTAATATACACACCGCAACTGGGCTGCAGCGTTCCTGCCGGATAATTCTGATTGATGGTAGGTGCTCCCAACATACCTGTACCAATGCCTTTGCCATGTACCACCGGCCAGTCAATGGCATAGGGATCGCCCAGCATAGCGTTGGCATCCTCTACCCTGCCTTCCTCCAGCGCAGCACGAATGCGCGTGGAAGACACGATACGACCGTCATAATGGGCCATCTCAACCACATGTACCGCAATGCCCTGTGCTTCGCAAAGCGTCTTCAGCAAAGGCACATTCCCTGCCGCCCGTGCGCCAAATGTAAAATTATCGCCGCAAAAGACTGCTTTGGCGCGAAAGCAGTTTTTCAGGATATGGTTCACAAAGTCTTCGGGGCTGAGCGAGCGGAAAGACTCAAACGCCGGTTCCATATATTCTTCCACGCCAAGCGCTGTAATGCGGCGGTGCTTTTCCTCCGGCGAAAGCAGCCGCCCCCCTTTGAGCGTATTGCCCGCAGGCAACGAAAAGGTAAAGGCGGCAGGTGTCAGCCCGTTGGCGGACGCACATTCCACCGCAGCGCCCATAACGGCGCGATGCCCCAGGTGCACCCCGTCAAAAAAGCCCAGCGCCACTGCGCTGCCCGTCGGGGCGTTGACCGGCGCGAGTTCATTCAGTATATGCATCGCCGGGTCAGCTCCTTTCGCAAAACAGTTTTTCCACTTTAAGTACGCCTCCGTCCACGGTTGCCAGGCCCAGGAAGTCGCCTCCCTCACGATACACACGGTAACGGCCGTCCTGCGCCGGGTAACGGCTGGTGGGGCAACCGTTCATTAAGTGGATGCGCACATATTCATTCACTTTTAAAGCAGGCAGCGATGCGAACACCGTATCTACGCCTAATATCCACTGCTCCAGGTTTCCGTTCTGCGCAGTCTGCAGAATTTCAGGCAGCGTATGGGTCTGCGCCACATCGAACACGCCGGCCTTTGTGCGGCGAAGCTCGCTGAGCGTTGCGGGCACTCCCAGTGCCGCACCGATATCTTCGGTCAGCGTTCGGATATAGGTACCTTTGGAGCATGAAACTTCGATACGGTACTCGTTCTCCCCTGCTGTACCCAGATATCGAATGCTGTGAACGGTGATGGTTCGCGGTGTGCGTTCCACCGTCTGACCGGCGCGAGCTGCTTTATAGAGCGGCTGTCCGCCCACCTTGACCGCCGAATACATAGGGGGAAGCTGGCTCTGCCGACCCAAAAACCGCGGCAGAATCGCGGCCACTTTTTCCTCGTTCACGCCGGAGGGATCCGCGGTTTCCTGTACCGTCCCGGTACGGTCGCCGGTATCGGTTCTAACCCCCAGCCGAAGGGTTGCAAGATAGGTTTTGTCATGCTGCAGCTGACGATCGGCTGCTGCCGTAGCCGATCCGATAAACACGGCGAGCACGCCGGTCGCCATAGGGTCCAGCGTGCCCGAGTGGCCCAGCTTGCGGGTTCCCAGGGCCCCCCGCAGTTTGGCCAGAACATCAAAACTCGTCCAGCCCGCAGGTTTATCCACGAGCAGAATTCCGTTTTTCATACGTTTTCTTCTCCGTCCCGGACCGCAGCGTCCACGCGATCCAGTTCCTTTTTCACTTCCGACAAAATCGCGTGCTTTGCATTGTCCAGATTGCCGGAAATCTCGCAGCCGGCTGCACGGGAGTGTCCGCCGCCGCCCAAACGCCGTGCAATGGCACAGGCGTCTACCTCGCGGTCGGTTCGCACACTGATTTTGTAACTGCCGTCTTTCTGTTGGCGCAGAGTCAGACCGACCTTGACGCCCTCAATAGAACGGGGCACACTGGTCAGATCTTCCAGTTCAGCATTGGCCACACCGGTGCTGATAATCTGATCCTGCGTCAGACAAATCAAAGCACAGCGCTCCCCGAAATAGTATTCCAAGCTTTCCAGCGCCTCACGCTCCGCCTCGATCCTCCCATGGGAACGGTTTTCAAACAGCAATTCGTTCAGGCGCTCCACATTGGCTCCCGCCTCGATCAGACGCGCTGCGGCCCGGTGGGTCTTGGCCGTGGTATTGGTAAAGCGGAAGCAACCGGTATCGGTCGCAATCCCGGTATACAGGCAGTCCGCAATCTGCGGCGTAATTGTCACATGCAGGTCATCCATCAGATCCGTCAACAACTCGCAGGTAGCTGCAGCCGTCGAATCCAGCAGCGTCGCGTAGGCATAGCCGCTATTGGTCCCATGATGATCGATACACAGATTTGCGTTCTCTACATAATTCTGCACATGATTGTTTTCGCCGAAAAGCTGGATGCTGGCCACATCCACCGCTACAACAAAAGCGGGACGGAAACTGCCGTCAAACCAGTTCAGCTCCATGTAAGCGCTATACAGCTTTGGAATCGGATCGCTGCACAGGATTGCAACATTTTTGCCCATGGATATCAGCGCAAGGTACAGCGCGCCTGCGCTGCCGACGGTATCGCCGTCCGGGTTTTTGTGACACAGGATCAGAATATCGTCTGCCGCGCGCAGCCGGGCGGCGGCGGTGGCACGATCCACAGATTCTGTCATATCGTTCCTCTTTTCTTCCGCAGCCGCTCTGCGCGGCCACTTGGCTGTCAGTCAGGGGGTTACTTCTGGTCGCTGTCCTTTTCCTGTTCATTCAGATCATCGATCAGTTTGGAGATATGCGCGGCATAAGCAGCGCCGTCATCCTGCACGAACACATAACGCGGTGCCTTACGGATATGCATGCGACGGCTGACTTCGGTACGGATATGCCCCGAAGCAGCGTTGAGCGCCTTAACGACCGGTGCGCTGCCGCCCTCACGGCCCAAAACGCTGATATAAACTTTTGCCACATCCAAATCGGGTGTGACGTCCAGGCGGGTCACAGTGAGCAGACCACCGGTGATGCGCGGATCTTTCATCTCGCTGATAATCGCAATCAATTCCCGCTTCATATCCTGGGCCATGCGGCCCTGGTTTTTCGTAGGCATCGTTTTGCCTCCTCCGTTTTGTTACAGTGAAATCAGTCGCGGTACTCCTCCAGTTTGAAACACTCGAACACGTCGCCTTCTTTGATGTCGGAGAATTTGGCCAGCGTAATGCCGCACTCAAAGCCTTCCGCCACTTCCTTGGCATCATCCTTGAAGCGCTTGAGGGAGGCAATGGAGTCCTCCACAATCACGATGCCGTCGCGCACCAGACGGAGCTGGGCATCGCGGGTAATTTTGCCGGAAGTCACACGGCAACCGGCAACCATACCAACGGAGGAAATCTTATACACCTGGCGGACCTGCGCTTCGCCCAGAGCGACTTCGCGGATCTTGGGCGCCAGCATACCCTTCATGGCGTCGGACACATCGTTAATGGCGTCATAAATTACGCGGTACATGCGCATTTCGACCTTGGCCTGCTCGGCCTCGGCTTTGGCAACGGCATCGGGACGCACGTTGAAACCGATGATGATTGCGTTGGAGGCGTCTGCCAGCGTCACATCGGATTTGCTGACGGCTCCGACGCCCGCATGGATAACGCGTACCCGCACTTCGTCGTTGGACAGCTTCTCCAGGCTTTGCTTGACGGCCTCCGCGGAGCCCTGCACATCTGCCTTGACAACGATGGCCAGCTCCTTCATATCATTCTGCGCCATCTGGTCGAACAGGTTATCCAGCGTGACCTTGGTATAGGCGGCAAACTGCTTCTCCTTGTTCTCTGCAGTACGCTTATCGGCCAGTTCACGGGCCAGGCGCTCATCCTCAACCGCTTCAAACGTATCGCCGGCAACGGGAACTTCTGTCAGGCCGGTGATCTCCACAGGCATGCTGGGCCCGGCCTCTTCCACGCTACGGCCTTTATCGTCGCGCATGGTGCGCACACGGCCCACGGCAGTACCCGCGATCAGGCAATCGCCGCGGTGCAGTGTGCCATTCTGGATCAACAGCGTGGCAATGGGGCCCTGACCTTTGTCCAAACGCGCCTCGACCACAGCGCCCTTGGCGCGGCGGTTGGGGTTGGCTTTCAGTTCCATGACCTCGGCTTCCAGCACGATACGCTCCAGCAGGTCATTGATGCCCATACCGGTCACGGCAGACACCGGAATGCAGGCGGTCTCGCCGCCCCAATCCTCGGGCACGATCTCGTACTTGGTCAGTTGCTCCTTCACACGCTCCGGGTTGGCGGTGGGCTTATCCATCTTGTTGATGGCAACGATCAGCTTGACACCGGCAGCCTTCGCATGGTTGATGGACTCGATGGTCTGGGGCATAATGCCGTCGTCGGCAGCAACCACCAGCACCGCAATGTCGGTCATATTGGCGCCGCGGGCGCGCATGGCGGTGAACGCCTCATGGCCGGGAGTATCCAGGAACGTGATAACGCTGCCATCCACCTGTACCTGGTAAGCGCCGATGGCCTGGGTAATGCCGCCGGCTTCGCCTGCGGTGACGTTGGTCTTGCGGATAGCGTCCAGAATGGAGGTCTTGCCGTGGTCGACATGGCCCATAACCACAACGACCGGCGGACGTTCCACCAGATCGGAGGCATTGTCCTCCTCCTGAACAAAGAGTCGTTCTTCAATGGAAACATGAACCTCATGTTCCACCTTGGCATGGAATTCCTCGGCAATGAGGGCAGCGGTGTCAAAATCCACCACGTCATTGATGGCATGCATCTCGCCCATCATCATAAACTTCTTGATGACTTCGTTGGCAGTCTTTTTCAGACGAGTGGCCAGCTCGCCTACAGTGATCTCGTCCGGAATGGAGATTTTGAGCTGCGCATTGCGGGCCTTTTCCAGTTGAATGCGCTGCAGGCGCTCGGCTTCAGTCTCACGGCGGCGGCCAAACTGCTGCTGGCGCTGGCGGTTCTTATTGCCAAACTTCTCTTTCTTGCCGCTGGGCTGGTTCTTACGCTTTTGGGGCATGTTGCGACTGTCGGCCAGATCGTCGTAACGGGCGCTGAACTTATCTACGTTCACATCCACCGTGCGGGTATCCACCTGCACCTGCGCGCGATTGACCTGCACCGTCTCGGTCGTGCCGCTGTGCTTGACGCCGGTATCGGCAGCCAGATCCTTCATGGAAACGCGCTTGTCCTTGTGGCGCTCGGCCTGCTTTTCGGACGGACGCTTGCGCTGTTCGGGCTGGGGTTTCTTCTCGTCCGCAGCAGGCTGAACCGGTTTCGTCTGAGCCGCCGGCTGCTGAACGGGCTGGGTCGGAGCAGGCTTTGCTTCAGGCTGCTTAACGGCAGGCTGCTGTGCCTGAACCTTGGGCGCGGGTGCAGCGGGTTTGGCGGCGGGTTTGGGCTCGGGCTTTTTCGGTTCAGGCTTTGGCTCGCTGTGAGCGGCAAAATAAGCGTCCAAACTGGTCTCTGCGTTCTCTTTGGTCAGGGATTCCAGCAGATAGTTCAGCTCCTTTTCCTCAAAGGTGCCGCCAGTCTTTTTGGTCTCGCCGGTGATCTTTGCCACCGTATCGATGGCTTTTTTTGCCGGGATTCCGAAATCTTTTGCAACTTCGCTGATCTTATATTTAAAGTCCATTGGCGGATTCCTCCTTGAATTCCGTAAGATGTTTAGCGCACAACCGCGCGAGGTTTTCATCGGTGACCGCGAACACCGCGGCGGGCTTCCGGGTCAGCATGCTGAGCTGTTCCATGGTCAGAGGCATCACAGCGCATGCAACGACGCCTTCGCAGGCGGCACGCATATGCTGTGCGGTGCGTTCACTGGCGTCCCGGGCCAGCAGCACCAGCTTTGCCTTATCCATCATAACGGCCTCCTCCACACGATCATACCCGTGCAGCAGTTTGCCCGCTTTGCGGCAAAGCCCCAGACTTCCCAGCAATGCCTGCGTTTCAGGTTCCGGCATTTAAGCTCGCCTCCTTTGCCATCTGCTCCGCAAAGAGGATTTCCTCCGTCAGCCGGACGAATACGTCGTCCGGTACCGGCACGCCAAAGGCATTTTCCAGTCGTTTGGCTTTGCGGGCCTTGGCAAGGCACGCTGCCGAGGGGCACAGGTACGCGCCGCGGCCGGATTTTTTGCCGGTCAGATCTACGCTGACCTCCCCTTCCGGGCTGCGCACAATGCGCACCAGTTCCTTTTTGGTCTTCTGGGCGTTACAGCCCACGCACCGGCGCACCGGCAGTTTTTTTTGTTGCAAATGGCTGACCTCTTTTCGCTTGCGGCATTCTGTCCTTTTGGACTGCTTATTCCTCGTCCTCGCCGTAGTAGCCAGACTCGGGGCGGATGTCGATATTGTACCCGGTCAGACGGGCGCACAGGCGCGCGTTCTGTCCCTTATTGCCGATGGCAAGGCTGAGCTGATGATCGGGCACCGTGACGCGGCAGCTCTTGGTCTCGCCGGGCAGGATGTCCACCTTGACCACCT
>JBJEYG010000211.1:0-6899 GCA_051886555.1 Gemmiger sp. | reverse complement strand
CGTTGACGGATTCCCAGCCGGCTTTGTCGGCCAGGGTGGCAGCATTCATTTTCATGAGTCAATGGCTCCTTTTAATTATATAGTCAAGCGGATTATTTCTTTTCTTCCTGCATGTTGTCCAGAATGCAGGCGCTGGCGATGTCCTTGGTCTCCATCTTGCCGGCGGCCAGATCCTGGACCTGCTGCCAAACCTGTTCGTCCACAACAACGCCCAGCTCCATGTTCTTGGCGCGGGTGGCGGCGGTGCGCTCGCCGGGGCAGGTGACGTGGCCGCCCTCATGATCGGGCGCGGTGGCATCGGCGGCGGCAACACGGTCATCCAGCTTGGCCTGAATCTCTTCCTCGCTGCCGAACAGGTACGGGTCGTAAGCGATAAAGATCTGGCAGCAGCCGGTGCAGCTGCCGCGGGCCTCACGGTCCAGATCGGCGCCGGTCTTGCCGTTGGCCATGGCGGCGGCAGCCAGATCCAGGGCGATGGCCATGCCGGTGCCCTTCCAGTAACCGGTGGGCAGGATGCGGCCGCTGGCCTCAATGGCGCCGGGATCGCTGGTCAGGTTGCCGTCCTTGTCGAAGCCGCCGGGGTAGGGCAGCTGCTTGCCGGCCAGACGGTAGACGCCCAGTTTGCCGTAAGCGTACTGGCTCATGGCCATGTCCAGAACGATGGGGCCGCTCTTGCGGGGGATGGCGATGCAGAAGGGGTTGTTGCCGACGCCGGGCTCTTTGGAACCCCACATGGGCATGCAGCTTTCGGTGTTGGTCCAGCTGATGCCGATGAAGCCGGCCTGGGCGGCCTGCCAGGCATAGGAGCCGCCGCGCATCCAGTGGGTGGTGTTCTTCAGCGCAACACAGCCGATGCCGTGCTCTTTGGCCAGCGCCACAGCGCGGTCCATGCAGAAGCGGGCGTTCAGCACGCCGATGCCCAGGTGGCCGTCGTAATTCTCAACGGCGCCCTTGGCGCCCACCAGCTCAGGCTTGGCCTTGATGTCGACCCAGCCCTTCTGCACATACTCCGCAAAGCGGGGCACGCGGTTCAGGCCGTGGCTCTCGATGCCTTCCAGGCTGCTCTCGGAATGGGTGGTGGCGCAGATCTCTGCCTGCTCCTCGGTCAGACCGAGATTCAGGAAAGCCTGCTTGACGGTGGATTTGACGGTTTCGTAGGGTACGCGAATGCTCATGGTGATTTTCTCCTTTCTCTTTGAACCAAAAGATATATCAGTTGGCATCCTGATATATCATATCTTCTTTCCGAAAATAGAATACCATAGCTAAGTCGGGTTTTCAATGTATGGATTCACCAATTATTTTGAAAAAATAAATTGATAATTACACAAAAACAGACAAAATCGAGCTTGAAATTTCGATGGAATTCTGATATATTAGTTGTATCGAACAAGGGAGGGGTGCCACATGGAACTGATCGTGCCTGAATTTCACCAGGACGAGAACAACCGTAAATACGCCTGCCGCGCGCTGCGCATGAACATTATGACGCTGCGCCTGAAGCCGGGGGAGCCGCTCAACGAGGCGGAGCTGTGCAGCCTGCTGCATATGAGCCGCACCCCCATTCACGAGGCTATCTCGACTTTGCGTGACGAATGGCTGGTGGAGATCTTTCCCCAGAGGGGGACGCGGGTCAGCCGCATTGATCCGGCGCTGGTCAAGGAAGGCTACTGCACCCGCCTGCTGCTGGAGAGCGACCTTCTGCGGGATTCGGCGGGAAAACTTGGGCGCGCACAGGTTCAGCAGCTGCTGGACTGTATGCACCGCATGGAGCAGCTGCGCGACCGGATGCCGGAAGCGGTGGACGAATTCATCAGCCTGGATGACGACTTGCACCGGATGATCTACTTTTTCGGCGGACGCCGCCACACCTGGCAGGCGATGCGCGGCCTGGTGAGTCACTATGACCGGCTGCGGTATCTGGATGCGCTGGAGGGCGACTTTGATTACGAGAGGGTGATGCGCCAGCACCGGGAGTTCTGCGATTACCTGTTGATGGGAATGCCCGACGGCGTGAGCGCCGAACAGAAGGTGCGGGATCACATGACCAGCTACAAGGGCAACCTGTTGGAACGGGTCGCCCGCCATCCGGACTATTTCTCCATCGAGGGCGTCGAGCGCTGATGATACAAAAACGGCGGCGAGTATCCGCAAAGGATACTCGCCGCCGTTTTGCTTGCGGATGAAAAAGTCAAAACAGGCCGAAACGCTTGGATTGACGGGGCTTGGCGCACAGCGCGTCCAACAGGTAGTCGTAGACCTGCTGCATGGCTGCGGGCTGTACCCACTGCACTTTGTCACGGAAGCCGCCGTGCATGGTGGACATGACTTCCATTTCGCCCAGCATCATTTCCATCTCGGGCGGGCGGCCCAGCAGGCCGCCGCCGTGGGCGGCGATGGCGTCCAGAAATTTGGTGTCCCACTGGGGCATGACCGCGATGCTGAGCACCGGCTGCAGGCGGGAGGGAAAACAGCACTCGTCCCCCTCGGGAATGTACCTGACCATGCGGCCGTGATGGGCCTCCAGACGCTTTTTGTCGCAGAATACGGCGGCAGCAGGCTTTTTCTCGCCGCCCTTGGCGTAAACGGTCAGCGTGTCGCCGTAGCCGCATACATCCAGATTAACCACCACGGAATATTCGCGGGTGCGGGCCGACTCAAACAGCTTGGCGCCGGTGTGGCCGTTTTCTTCGCCGTCCAAAAAGGCAAAGCCTGCGTCAACACCCTTTTCACGCAGCGTTTTTGCCAGTTCGATCAGAATGCACACCGCTGCGGCGTTGTCGTTGGCGCCGGGGCTGCCGGGGTGTGCGTCGTAGTGGGCGCACAGCAACGGGCAGAGCGCTTCGCCTTTGGGCGGCAGCAGGTAATTGCGGGCGGGACGGGGGCGGTCCTCCCCTTCCTCTTCCGTCTGGATTTCAGGCACAAAGCCCTCCTTCTCCAGCGCGGTCTCCAGCGCGTCGCGTCGCGCCTCCCAGTCTGGCTGGGCCAGCGCGGCCAGATGTGTTTGCAGTTCCAAATCCGTTCGACCTTTCCCGCGCGGCCCTTATAGGCAGGTGTCCAGCGCGACTTTAATCACGATTTTGCGCAGGTTGGCGGGCGCGTCTGCCTGGATAGCCGGCATGTGCACATCCCAGGGGAAAAACATGGCGTAACTGCCTACCTGCATTTCGATCACGCCCTCCCGGCGTGCGGGATCGTTTTTGTAAAAGCGGATGTCCCGCGGGGTGTCCAACAGATCCTCGTCGATTTCGTTGTCGCCCAGGTCGGGATACCAGCCGATGCGCTCGGGGCCGCCCGCAGCCAAAAACTGTACGTCAATGTAGCGGCGGTGGCATTCGGGGCGGATCTCCGCCCGGGGCTTGGTGGTTACGTCCAATACCTGCAGGATCATGTTTTCGCCGTCCAGTTCAAAACGGCCCGGTTCGTGGTTTGCCAGATCGTTTTCTTTTAAAAACGCGACGGCGCGCTGCAGCGGTTCGGGCAGCAGCGAGAGATTGCTGGCTTCGTAAATATTGCCGGAGATCATACAGTTGCCTCCTGTTCCAAACGATTACTGTAAAGAGGTCGCGCCGCCGTCCACTTTCAGCGTGACGCCGGTAATGAACTCGGCGGCTTCGCTGCAAAGGAACAGCGCGGCGGCGGCAATGTCGGTGCCTTCGCCCAGGCGGCCCACCGGAATGTGGCCGACGATCTTCTGGTAAAAGACGGGATCATCCAACCGGTCGGAGTTGATGGGGGTGCGCACGAAGGTGGGCGCAATGGCGTTCACCGAGATGCCGAATTTGGCCCATTCCACGCCCAGCTGCTGCGTATACATGTTGATGGCGCCCTTGCTGGCACAGTAGGCGGCGTAGTCGCGGTCGGCACACAGGAACGCTTTGGCCGAGCTGAGATTGACGATGCGGCCCTTATGGGCGGGGATCATCCAGCGCCTGGCGGCCGCGGCGCAGACCAGGTGGGTGCCTTTGACGTTCAGGTCCATCACCTTGTCAAAGCTGGCGGCGTCGTAGTCTTCGGCGTGCTTGAGAATGTTCATGCCGGCGCTGTTGACGACCATCAGCACGGGGCCGAAAGCCTCGTCGACCGTCTGGATCAGGGCTGCGACGTCCGCTTCGTCGGTAATGTCGCAGCGGACCGGAAGATACCGGCGGCCTTCGGCGGCGGCCAGTTCGGCCAGATCGGGGGCGCTTTCGGGGTGGCGGCTGCAAACAGCGACATCAATACCGTTCTGCAGGAACAGTTCGGCGATGGCATGGCCCAGACCGCTGGTGCCGCCGGTGATCAGTGCGGTCTTTCCCACGGGAGCAAAAGGATGTTTTGCGGATACGGACATGGCGGTTTCCCTCCTTTTTTCTAAAAAAGGCCTCCCGCGGGGAGGCCTTCGGAACAGGATCCTTATTTGGTGAAGCCGGGCAGGCCTTCGATGGCGTACACGCGCACCGGGCAGGAGTCCAGGCCGATGATGGGAACCGGCGTGTAGCTGATGAAGAAGGTATCGGTGGTGAGCTGATCCAGATTCTCCAGCACTTCCAGGAAGGTGCAGTTCTGAGCCATCAGAATGTCATGGAAGGGCTTGACGTTGCGCACATCACCCTCAATGGCGACGCCGTCGCCAAAGCCGACGCACTGAACCTTGCGGTCCGCCAGCCACTGAGCCATGTCCGCGCCGACCTGCAGACGGTGGTCGGTGGGGCCGCCGGTCAGGCTGGTGAAGGGCGGGATCTTGTGGGGGCTGTCCAGAATAACGGTATCACCGGGCTGAACGCGATCACCCAGAGCGGCCTCCAGGTCGGCGGCGGTGATCTGATGATCTTCCGGCAGATCCAGCGTTACATAGATGCCGCGGCCCATGAACTGCTCCAGGGGCAATTCGGCCACGCTGGGCCAGTTGTTGTCGTGGTGGTAGGGGCATTCACAGTGGGTGCCCAGGTGGCTGCCGATGTCCACGTTGGTGTGGAAATCAGGCACGTCACCACCGGTGTTGAAGCGCCACAGGTTGCAGCGGCGGCTCTCGGTGCTGGGATCAATGACCTTGGTCAGGTCGACAATGCGCAGACCGCCCTTTTCGTAAACCTTCGGGGGGAGCTGGTCCTTGGGCACCGTCTTGGGCTTGCCAGCGACCCAATCATAAGTAAGCTCAGCCATAAAGAAATCCTCCTTGAATTCGTTTTATCTCCTGGCGGGGACTCCCCGCTCTGAAGCAAGTTTGAAGCGGCTTATTTGCCGCGCCCTTCCATGGCATGAACCATGTGCACCACAAATTCGTGGCTGGGGGTGGGAACGCCGCCCTTTTTGCCGGCGCGCACCACGCTGCCACTGATGGTGTCCACCTCCGTGCGGCGGCCGTCACGCAGGTCGGCGTAGATGCTGGTCAGGCCGTTGGGGGAGCGGTCGCACACGCCTTTGACCTCGGCTACCTTTTCGTCGTAGTCGAACTCCATGCCCAGCCCGGCGGCGGCATCCACCGCTTCGCGGATGAGCTGGCAGCACATGGCCCAGGCGTGCTCGTTCTGGGAAATGTAACCCAGAGGCACCTGCAGAACGCCGGTCAGTGCGCTGGCGGACACGTTGGTGAACATCTTGTTCCAGATCATGCGCTGCACACCGTCGGAGGTGTCCGCTTCCAGACCGCACTCGGTGAAGGCGTCGGCAAACTTTTGCAGCCGTGCGGCGTCGCCGGTCACGCAGCCCATGTGGGTGATGCCGCTGCCGCCGTGGTTGGTGATGCCCAGGCCGGCCACCGACGCGTTGTGCTGCGTGGTGCCGATGATGATGTGCTCCTCGTCCACAAATTTGCCCAACGTATCCTCATGGCCGCTGCCGTTCTGCAGCGTCATCAGATAGGTGTCGGGGCCGATGATGCTCCTGTTGTTGCTGAGCGCCCCTTCGCTGAACATGGCCTTGACGAACACAACGACCAGATCCACCGGTTCCATGCCTTCGGTGGAAAGGGTGGCGTGCGGGTGATACACGTTGGAGGAACCGTCCGGTTCACGAACCTCCAACCCGTCGGCGTTGACTTTGTCCACCAGGGCGGCGTTCACGTCGATGACGGTGACTTCATTGCGGCGGCTCAGGTAAGCGCTGAACAGGCCGCCCATTGCGCCGGAACCGAGAACTGCGATTTTCATACGGGACATGTCTCCTTCTTTTCGATTTACACTCTGTATCTTCAGCGGAAAAACCGCTTGCGGCACGGATCAGACAAAATACTGGGGAACGCGGCGACGGCAATCCTCCAGCATCGGTTCCACCAGGTCAAACTGGCGGGTCAGGGCAACACAGGCATCCTCATGATTGTGCATGCCGAGCGCCTGCACCAGCAGGGCGTTCTGGTCGGTAATATACTGCCAGGAGGCGCGGTCCTCGCTCAGACGGTACAGGCGGTACAGGTCGGAACCGGCCCGATACAGCGCCCGGTAAACGGGGTAATACCCCGCAAGCTTGTACAGCTCGGCGTAAAACTCCCAGTTCAGGCGGGCGGCGTTGGCCAGCGAGCCGCTGGCCAGCATATCGTATTCGGCTGCAACGCAACGCTCCAGCGGCTCCAGCGCGGAGGTGGCGGGGCGATGGGTGAACAGCTGATCCAGCACGGCAATGCCCGTGGTGCGGTGCATCCAGCAAAGCTGACGCACATTGTCCGGCCGGAGCAGCGGAACGCAGGCGCTGCGCGGGCCGACCGTCAGCAGCTTTTCGTGGGACAGCTGAAGGAATGTGTCGTGCACCGGGGTGCGGCTGACGCCCAGCTGGGCGGCGATCTCCGACTCCACCAGCCGTTCGCCCGGTTGGAAAAACAGTTCGCTGATATAAAAGACCAGGACCCGGTAGGCAAAGGAACGGGCAGGCTCCTCCGGAGGGCGCACGGCGCGAATGATGGTTGACATTGGGCGGGCCCTCCT